>CALAXS010000840.1 GCA_937895305.1 uncultured bacterium | reverse complement strand
AAGAACTCTTCGGCCTGATTTATCTTGAGCTGGGCGACAATCAAATCACAAATATAGAACCCCTTTCGGGGCTTGTATTATTGGAATATCTGGATCTCTTCGGGGATGGTAACGAAATCATTGCATGGGAACCCCTGGTGGCGAATGCCATTGCAGGCGGTGGCCTTGGTAATGGCGACATTATCGTTCTTCCGGTTGGCACCACACTGGACGTCGACAACAACGTACTCCCCTATTGGAAAGCCCATTACGATGCGCTGATTGCCAATGGGGTCACTATCGTTTTTGCTGATTCCGAAGGTTCGCAATTAACTTTATAATCAATCATCTGCGCAGCATTGAACTGTTCTTTCGCTGTTAGTCGGTGGTTTAAATATCGGTAAGGTAGCGTGAATGTTGGCTTGGCATTCTCTGCGCCCGTTGAGGTAGGTCTATATGAACCTGCGTAGTCCGCGGACAAAATTAGTGTTGACTGCTTTTCTGGCGATGATTGTTTTCGCCGGGTGCACGCCCACAGCACTACCAAAACTATTTGCGACACCCAAAGCGATTGACTTCGGCAATGGGAACACGGTCACCATCCGCATCTCGAACCAGGGTTCTGGTGCACTGGAGTGGCTCGTCAATGAAGTCACCCGTGCTAACGTAAACGCACCCTGGATCGCACAGGACCTGCCCTGGTTAAGCACAGATGTAGATGAAGGTACCACGACAACAGCCACCAGCTATGTTGAAGTCACCGTTGACACCACCCTGCTGTCCGCTGGTTCCTATAACAATTTCGGTATTCGTATTTTTTCCCCTGCTTCAGGTGAAGAAGAGATCATTCCCCTTTCCATTACCGTCTCCCCCACCCTCATCGCTGCACCTTCCCTCTTTGCCCTGGCCCCGGATGTCACATCAGCCCAGTTCTCATTGAGTAACATCGGGAACCTGGCTGCGACCTGGCAAATTTTATATCTCAGCAATCCAAGCGATCCCAACAGCGAAGTCCCGCTACCCGGTAGCATTACGGTCACGCCGGCCAATGGCACAACCAATGTTAATTCCAGCACATCCATTGATGTGAGTTGGCCCTTGAACTTTGGTGCTTTCTCGCTGAAGATCGTTTCGGATGCCGGAGACAGTATCGTTAAATTCATCTTCGGAAATCAGCTGCCGGACCTTACGGTATCTCCAGATTCAATCACGCTGTACCTGACACCGAATTCAGCTGAGCATCCGGCCTCACTGGTCACCATAGAGAACACTTCAGGCAGTAGCAAGGGTTGGGACATTTCCCTGCTCAGTGCCAGCACAGGTGAAGACATATCGAACCTGATTACCGCGACACCCAACAGCAACAGTGCTTTGGCAAACAATGGAACCGACGAAGTCGCAGTAAGGGTCATTGATGCCGATAACGTCTTGAGTGGTTCCGGAAATTATGAACTCCATGTATTCCAACAGGGTACAGACGCATTTAAGATAATCCCAATCACGGTTGAAGAACTACTCCTTCCTGAAATCGCCATATCCGAGGTTCCGGACCCGGCAGTAAGTCGTCCTGAAGTGGTCGAGCTGTCCTTGCTGGATCTGGGCCAGACCGATATTCAGGGTCGATTTATGGTTGCCAACGTTGGCCCACGCGCTTCGCGCTTATACTTCCGTATAGAGCACGAGGATGAAGGCGTTGTAGACCCCTTAATCGTTTCCGTCTCACCAGCAACAGGTAACACCACCGGACCGGAATCAGTCTTCTTCCACCCCCCGGGAGCCAATACGACTATCGATGGGGAACAGATTGTGGTCACCATCGACCGCAGCAACCTGACGGAAGATGTTGAATTCCGCACCATCACAGTCTATGCCGTGGATGAAAACGACCCCACCCAAATCCTTGCGCCCGTTGTACCCCAGGAAGTCCGCATACGCGTTGAGCGCCCCCCGCTAAGCATACAGGGTGCTGAAAATCGCAGTCGCCCCCCCTTCATCAAACGCTTTGTCTTTACCATTCGCGATCAACTGGGTGAAGTCGTACCCACACGCACTCGTGAAGATCTGGATAAGCTGTCTTTCAGTATTTTTGAAGACGAAGTTGCCCTGGATCTCGACGAAACCAATTTGTTTGTCAATGGCCCCAACCGCCCCGCTGGTATTCCTGCTGAGCCCGGCTCTGTTCCTGGCGGCGGCATTGAGAGCCTCAAGGTCAATCTGGTGGTCTTGCTCGATTTCACAGGCAGCGCCTTTAACTCAGGCACCGCCCTGGATGTTAATCCTTTAGCGCAGGGCGAAGCTATCGATGAAATGAAAGAAGCAACCAAAACGTTGCTGGATGAATTGCCGGACACCTACAACGTGCAACTTATGTACTTTGCTGATCGTCAGCAATTGAACCGAATCATCCATCCCTTCACCACAGACCACGACGCATTGAAAGCAGCACTGGATGCCTTCAACGTCCCCCCTGCACTCCATGGGGTGAGTGAAATATTTGATGCCGTAATCGAAGGAATTAACCATCTGGTTGCCGCCGACCCCGGTGACACGTTACCCTTTGATGATGCAGATGTCCGTGGCATTATATTTGTGACCAATGGTCGTGATAATGCCTCCATCAGTACAGCCTCTGAAGTTACTACCCAGGCCATTGCCGCCCGGGTACGTTTGTATCCCATCATGTATGATTTACAGGGTATGGGTGATTTAGCCAGCATGCTGGAATTGGCCGACGCCACCAGCGGGCACCTTTATGACGCTGGTTCACTGGAAAAGATTCACACTACATTGGCAACAATGTGGAATGAATTTTATAATCAGGTGGTGTTGACCTATATCAGTCCGCATCAGAGTGATGGCACGTACCGCATTCAGGCCACCTATGAATATACCCCTGGTGAATTTGTTGCAGGTTCGTTTGAACGGGACTCCATTTTCTTTCCCGGCATCATTCGTGCCGGACAGATTGCCATGAACAGTGGCGGCATATTTGATGACCCGAGTACGGGTGCAACAGCAGAAATATATGTTCGCTCTGATTACATCCCGCGTGGTGTGACAAGCTTCCGTATGCGCTTCTTCTTGCTACGCATAGACGATCCTGCCTTCGCAGGTATTGAAGTGGATCTCCCCGCAATTGATCCGATTAATGTAGAAATTGCCCCCAATGGCCTCTTGGACGTACTGTCCCCTCTAGATCCATCCTGGCGTCTCATCCCGGAAGGCGACGGGGTATTCCGTATGCTGACCGAGAACACCAACGACCTGCTCTATGGTATCTTTGGAAACTTGCTGAAAATTACCATCCCGAATCTGGATGCCTATGTCGCGCATTTTGCCGCTTCACCACAAGATCCGGAATTCCTGGTAGAGATGCGGGTGGACAACGAAATTTATTTCTCACCCGCCACACCGGGCACACCGTCACAGACTGTATACTTCCAATATCCTACCGGGCCCAGCAATTTCCTCCGGCCCTTGCATGTAGGACTGGCCCCGGATATTGCAAGCCCGGCAAGCACCATCGATCTCCTGGCCTTCCCGGAAGATTGTGAAGGCAATCCACTGGATCCGGAACGTGATGGTGTATGGGACTGTGATGAAGACGGTGTACCCGACTTCATGGACCCCGAACCCAGCAACCCGACCGTTCCCGGCGCGTTGACCTTCCCCAATCCTGCGGAAATTCCCTCTGGTACAAACACGATTATTTTAATCGTGCGGAATAACCGCCTGGATTCCTTTGATTGGGAATTGGAAGCTGCGAGTATCCCGGCCT
>CALAXS010000839.1 GCA_937895305.1 uncultured bacterium | reverse complement strand
TGGGCTAAGGCCAGGGTCGTATCTGTAAATATCCAGAATGTGCTCTCTTGAAATGCGGATGCTAAAAAAGACACAAACGTGAGTCCGAAAATAAAAAATACAATGGGTATAATAATAACCGAACTATATACGGCAGCTTTGTTTTGTAATCGTAGGAGTTCGGAAAAAAATGGGATTAAATCTTTTCTCATTCCTACATCCTACTCCCTCGGCAACACGCCCTTCAAAAACTTCTCCCACGCAGGAATATAAATCGCCTTCGACTCTACAAAACCCACATTGTGATCGCCCAGGATCTCGACGAAGGTTTTGGGTTCGGTGGCGGCATCGAAGATGGCCTGTCCAAATTTATGGGGGAGCAAGGTATCTTCGTGGCTATGGATGACCAGTAACGGGCTGTTGATGTTGGCGACTTTGTCGACGGTGGCGAATTTATGGCGCACGAGGAAACGGGGCACGAAGGGCATGTGGTGCTTCGCGGCATCGGGTACCGAGCTGAAGGTACTCTCCAGAATCACCGCAGCGGCATCCACCTCGGTGGCCAGTTGCGCGGTAGGGCCACCCCCCATGGATCGACCGAAGAGGACAATTTCGTCAGCGGGAGTCCCTTTCACCTCGGTGAGCCAGAGCCACATAGCACGGATATCGTTGTAGATGCGCTCTTCGCCGGGCTTGCCTGTGCTGTGACCATAACCACCGTAATCATAGGCCAGGACATTGAGTTTGAAGTGTCGTAGCAGACTGATGGATTCAAGGCGACCCGCCAGATTCCCAGCATTGCCGTGACTGAAGATGACGGTGCCCCGCGCGTTTTCTATGGGGATGTACCAGCCGTGGGTCTTGTAGCCGTCCACATCAAGGTGGAGATCTTCGTATTCCCAGCCGAAGGCACCGGGGTCGCGGTCCATGACCTTGGACAGGGGGAACAAGAGTTTGTCTTGGAAGAATGTGATGAGCATAAGAAATCCTGCACAGGCGATTGCGATTAGGAAGAGGAAGCGACGAAGCAGTTTGGTTCGGGCAAACAGAGATTGAAGCAAGAAAATCGTACTCCTTAAAGTGCCGGGCACTCCGCTGTTTCTTCTTCCGCCTGGTACTGGTCCACAAAGTTATTCAGTCGTTCTATGATAGGCGCGACTTCTTCGTACTGCATGAGTTCGACGCGCAGTTGCTTAATGTTGTGTACGCCCTTGAGGTACCCGGCATAGTGCTTGCGAAAGGTCATGCAGCCGCGACGATCTCCCCGATATCCGGCAGAATCCGTGAGGTGTCGGATGCACATCGTTACCCGCTCTTCCAGCGTCAGGTCAGGCAAAATTTCGCCTGTTTCAATATAGTGACGCACGTGTTTGAAGATCCACGGGCTGTGTATGGCCCCGCGACCAATCATTACGCCGTCAGCACCCAGTTCGAAACATTGCGCGGCATCTTCCGGGCTGTTGATGTCGCCATTGGCGATGAGGTTGATGTCACTGGCTTCCTTGATTTTCGATAACCATGACCAGTCTGCATTCCCCGTGTAGCCCTGCTTGCGGGTTCTGCAATGAACCGTGAGGGTGCTGATACCGATATCGCACAACATCCGCGCTACGTCTTCGATAACGATGCTCTCATGGTCCCAGCCCAGGCGAGTCTTAACCGTCACGGGCAGGTGGGTACCCCGCTGTACCGATTGTACGACAGATTTAAACTTGCAGAGGTCCCGGAGCAGCCCGGCACCGTCGCCACGCATAGCCACTTTCTTTACCCAGCACCCGCAGTTAATATCGATGAAGTCAGCCCCGGCATCGGTCGCGCGACGCGTCGCCTCTTCCATGGAGCTTTCTTCGCTGCCATAGAGTTGAATCGCCACGGGTCGCTCCAGGTCGCTCAGCTCCAGCTTGCGCTGGGCATCCTTCACGTTGCGGATGAGGGCCTCGCAGTTGGTGAACTCTGTATATACGAGGTCAGCACCCTGCTCTTTGCACAGGATGCGGAACGGCAGGTCCGAAACGTCCTCCATGGGGGCGAGGCAGATGGGTTTATCAATATCTATGGGGCCGATTTTCATGGGATACTCGTGCTTGAAGTGCAGTTTTATGGAACAAAACGTAATTATATCAGAATTCCAGAAGACTATGTTATGAAGAGGCTTGAATTCAGAGGCATACACGTGGAGAATCAGGACAAAGAAGTACTCAACAAGGAATCCATCATGAACAAGCCCCTGGGAATTGCCACCACCCTCTGCCTGATACTCGTTGCAGGCTGCGCCACATCCCCCACACAAACCACGACCATAGCGGAGCAGCGGTCTATGCCAACACCCACCTACATCATTAACCCCACTGCGACCCCGCCCGCCCTCGACGGCGACTGGGACAGCATGATCTGGGGGCAGGCCGACACGCTGGAGATCGATACCTTTTTTCAGGATGTGGTCGGCAAGATTATGCCCAGCGATCATCGCCCACGTACCCGCGCCAAGGTGCTCTACGATAATAAGGGACTCTACCTTCACTTTCGCGTAGACGATAAATATGTGCGTGCGATTGAGACGGAATACCACGGCAAGGTCTGGGAAGACGCTACAGTCGAATTTTTCGTACAGCCCCAGCCCAATCGAGGTTATTTCAATTTTGAAATTAACTGTGGCGGTACCATGCTCCTGTCCTATAAAGAACACCCCGATTACAAAGGCGACTCCCTGCGAAAGGCAGGCGCTGTGCCCTGGGAAATGGCGGAGCAGGTCACCATCTACCACTCCATGCCCAAGGTCGTCGATCCCGAGATCACCCGACCCGTTACCTGGCACGTGGAATATTTCATCCCCTTCAGCCTCTTCGAGGCCTACCTCGGTCCCCTCGACACCTCCTTCAATGCCCAATGGCGCGCCAACTTCTATAAATGCGCTGAGACCAACTCACACCCCCACTGGGCCATGTGGTCGCCCATCCACTCCGGCATGTCCTTCCACGCACCCCAGTACTTCGCACCCATTAAATTCGGGTTGAGGAAGTAAGCACTTTCCGGGCGGGCGACTAACAACAGTGCCTGCCCTTTTTGTGACCCCGGCGAAGGCAGGGGTCACCGCGTCGCGAATCCTGGCCCACACAATCAAAACAATATCCTGCGCTCCCGCAACAAACCCCGGTCCACCTATCATTCCCAATCGAATTAAGAATGACAGGCGGGGAGCCGTAATGCTATGAATTTAGTGCCGTATTGAGTTAAGCATGTTTACGCGGAGATTCCCGCCTTCGCGGGAATGACAGGAGGAGTGGGGATGACAGGAGGAGCGGGGATGATGATGGTAGGGAGGCGTGAAGGAAAAGGCAGTACTTCGACTGGGTTTCTTACTGATATACCGCGAGTGTATCGTCCACTTCTACGGCGTAGGCGTGGATGCCGCCCGTCAGGTTGAGGACGTTGGTAAAGCCGTTTTGCAGGAGGATGCCCTGGGCGGCGGCGGAGCGCATACCGTGGTGGCACATGCAGATGATTTCACGGTCTTTAACCGTGTTCAGTTCAGCGATACGTGATTCAACTTCCTGCAACGGGATATGCACCGCGTCGGGCAGGCTAACAATGTCGAGTTCGGCCTGGGTGCGCACATCGAGGAGGGCGAAGTCTTCGCCTGCGTCGCGCTTGGTTTTGAGTTGTTGTACGGTGATTTCCATTGTCAATAACTTTCTTTTTCTTGTCATTCCCGTAGGTGCTACATCATTCGCTGACCTATTTAGTCAATTTCTCAAAGCATCACACACACCGTCATCCT
>CALAXS010000838.1 GCA_937895305.1 uncultured bacterium | reverse complement strand
TTACAAGATGACCGCCGTAATAGCGACGATCGGCGTGGCAAAACCCCGAAGAATGTAGCTGACCGTGAACGGCGCAAGTTTTATCGGCGCAAGATTGACCGGGAAATCTTTGATAAAGATCACAAGGCTATGATTGAGGAGGCGTTGGAGGAATTCGCTGAGGAACATGATCAACACTAGGGTGCTGTTCAGTCACCCAGTGTAATATATTTTTCTGCAGCTTCCAGGGTACGCACTAGTGCCCCTTGCGCGTCCAACACCGCTTTACGTCCCCGTGTTCCCAATTGTCGTAATTCTGCTGGCGCCTTCAGTAGTCCACTGAGGCATTCATATAGATCTTCTGTGCAGGACACCTGGATTGCGCCACGCGCTTGGATAAGGGTAAGTGCCGGGTCAAGGAAGTTTTCCATATAGGGTCCGAAAATCGTGGGTACCCCAAGCGCAGCAGATTCGATGGGGTTGTGTCCGCCTACCGGGGGATAAAAACTGCCACCAATAACAGCGATAGTAGCGATAGCATAGAAAGAACTGAGTTCGCCTATGGTATCGAGCAGTATCACGCGCTCGTCGCGCAGTAGTTTTCCGTTCTTCTGTTCAGAGAAACGGAATACGGGTTCTGTAAATAGTGCCAGCACTTCACCGACGCGATCGAGGTGGCGCGGAGCAACCATCAATTTCATGGTCGGGTGTTCTTCGCGCAGGGTCATCCAACAGGCAGAAGCCAGGGCTTCGTCGCCAGGTCGTGTGCTGCCAAACAGCAGCAAGGGATGACCGGGACCTAGCCCGAGCATGCGCTGACGTTGTGCCCGGTCTTTAGGACTGGCTTCAATGCGGGCACCATCAAATTTTATATTGCCTGTTGTGCAAACGCGGTCTGGAGGTGTACCAAGATCGCGTGCACGCTCTGCGGAGCGGTCACTTTGCATGCAGGCCAGGGTGATGGCATTGAAGACAGGGGTATAAAAGCGTTTCCACTTTTTATAGTTGGCCATGTGCTTGTCGCTGATGCGTCCATTGACGAGGATAAGGGGAATACCCCGTTGTTTTGCCTGGCCGAAGAGATTGGGCCAGAATTCACTTTCAATTACAAAGACCGCTACAGGTTGAAGTTGGTCATAGAATTTTTTTACGGCAGCGGGGGTGTCGAAAGGACACCAGGTCACTTCGTCGTGACGTAGCAATTCCTGGGCGCGATTCATACCACTTTGGGTAGACACGGTAAGTAGCACATGGGCCTGGGGGTAGCGGTGCTTGAGCGCATCTAAGAGTGGCTTTGCGGTGTTTACCTCGCCCAGACTGCAAGCGTGTACCCATAGGGTAGCTTTGCCTGTACTGGTAATCCCGGGATTAAAACGCTCCACGAGGGCTGCATGGTTACCCCGCTTTAGCCAGAGCTTTCCCAGGGGGGTAGCCAGTCGCCATGCGGTGTTATAGAGTTTATGTGATGCCATAGCTACTTGATTCTCTGGATATAAAAAAAGGCGACCTCACACGTTGGTGAAGCCGCCATTGCTGGATAACCTTTAGACTAATTCATACCCACATCAAAGTAGCGGGCGCCGGTCGTGTCGATAATTTCAGGGGTAACGAAGATAAGGAGGCTGGATTGCTCCACCTGGCGTGACTTGTTCCGGAAGAAGAAGCCAAGGAGGGGGATATCTGCAACGTAAGGCATCTTGTCTTCGTTTTTGATTGTGTTGTCTTGTACGAGCCCACCGAGGACCAGCGTGTCACCATCGTGGACAATAACGTTGGTCCAAACACTTTGCATTTTGATTGTGGGGAAAATCGATACACTTTCCGACACATTACCTTCGTCATCAACCACGCGGTTACTTACAAAGGTCTTTTCACCGACTTTGTTACGCACGGTAGGATTCAACCAGAGGCGCACTTGATCGTTGTCGCGAATCTGGGGAGTGACGGAAAGGGAAATACCAAAGTTGAAGGGTATGGGGGTTACTGTCGAAACGATGGAGCGGGAACCGCCACCACCCAATGCACCGCCGTCGCTGGTTTCTACAACCGCTACAGAGGAGTTGGTGGGGAAGTATTCACTGGTTAAGTCAGCAATGATCGCGGGCTTGCGGTTCATGGTCGTTACCCGGGGTGCACTGAGTAATTCAGA
>CALAXS010000837.1 GCA_937895305.1 uncultured bacterium | reverse complement strand
GCACACGGTTTCTGCAAGGGCGCGTAGCGTGGTCGTGTTATAAAGACGCTTGATACCGGATTGGTTTTGAATGATCAGGTGCACCATCAGGCGCTGCCTCCTGAGAGGGTGATGATGTTGTTTTCGTCGCTGGCCTTCTTTGCATCGGGATAGGCTATACGCCCATGGAGATTGCTGACGATGCGCCGGGTTACCACATCTGCGATGGTGTCCAGTTGCTTCAGGGTGAGGTGGCAGTCATCGAACTGTCGATCCTCGGAGCGACTTTGAATGATTTTGTCTACAAATTCACGCACCCGTTCTTCGTTCGGGTTCTTGATAGAACGCGTCCCGGATTCAACGGCATCGCAGATCATGAGAATGGCGGTTTCGGGGCTTTGGGGGCGAGGACCGGGATAGCGGAAATCAACTTCTTCCACATCACCATGTTTTTGTTGTTCCATGGCAAGCTGATGAAAATAACCGATCATGCTGGTACCGTGGTGCTCCAGGATACCATCTACAATAGGCTTGGGCAGGTGGGCACTTTTGGCCATCTCAGCACCCTGAATCACATGGGAGACGATGGCGCGAGCGGACAACCGTGGGGACAGCTCATCGTGAATGTTTTCACCGGTTTGGTTTTCACAGAAGTATTCGGGGCGTTTCATCTTGCCGATATCATGGTAGTAGGCACAAACGCGAGCCTTGAGACCGTTGGCGCCAATGGCGTCAGCGGCGGCTTCAGCGAGTTGACCGAGCATGAGGCTATGAGCGTAGGTGGCGGGAACCTCGATAGCGAGTTTGCTGAGTACTTCGTTGTTGAGGTCAGAATATTCGAGCAGTTGAATATCCGTAGTTATACCGAAAAGTCGTTCGAGGGGGGGCAAGAGGCCAGGGATAATCATGAGGCCAATGCTGCCGTTGAGAAGGACCAGCGCAAGATGTTGTGCAGCCACATCAAGCGTCGCGTTGATATCCATGGCCAGGGTGGTCGCCGCCATGGCGATAAGTCCGGCACACGTAGATTTAAATGCGGCCCGTGCGAAATCTGAACGACGACGGACTCTGTAAATGCTCATGGCGCCCGCCATGGACATGACTGTACCCACGAGGAGAAGACGCCAGTCGTAGTTATATTGTGCGGAGATGAGGAAGGCACCCAGTGCACCGACCATGATCCCCAGGCGACCGCTTACGAGGATGGAATACAGAATGGCGACCGCAGCGATGGGTAGCATGAGTCCTGAAGGTTCAAAGTAGTAGGCTATACGCCCCAGGATGAGGATCGTGGAAATGAGCAGGAGTGCCAGGTTCAACTGGGTCTTTTCAGATTCGATAGATCGGGATGGGCGGAGCATCACCACAGCATGTTGCAGCGCGAAGAGGGCCAGCATTACGATAATTGCATGCGCCAGGATGATGGCCCAAATGCGGTGTGCCGGTTGTTGCTCTGTTCCAAGAATTTCCAGGTAAGCCTTGAAGTCTTCGCGCGATTGCTCGGTCCAGCGACGCCCATCGGCTTGTATAATTTGACCCAGATCAATCTGGCGCAGGATAGGCGCCGTAGATTCACGGGCACGCTGGCGACCCGCGAGGGTAGCGCCTTCGTCATAGCGAATGGTGTCGGTCAACGAGGGGGCAGCCATAGCGAGGGTAGCTTCGTATAACTGGGCCCACTCCACGGTGCTTTCAATCAGCTTGACTTCGCGCATGGCCGCTTCGCGTAAACGCCCGGACAGCACTACGTTTGCCGATGCAATATCAGGCACTTCTGCCAGGATTAATTCCCTGGTAGCCACTTCAAGTTCAGCAGGAGGGCGATCACGTGTAATGACGATAGTGGCATTCCCGCCATTGGGCGGCAGGGCCGTGGCGCGTATACCGGAGACCAGTACAAATTCAAGGCCATTGCTGGCCATCTGGTTCAGCTTGTCGGCAATGCTGAAGGTGATGGGGCTGTCTTCCTGCGTTAGGAGACCGATGGTCTTGCGGGGTGTCGGTGTTTCTTCGGGGGGGGCATCGGTTCCTGGTTTTTCCGCGGGTGTAGCAAACTGTCGCTGGGGCAGTGAGGCCGGATCGGGGGTCAACCAAAGTTTAAGGTCCTGGGCTTCTGGCATGCGCTCCCACTCGGGATCTTCCTTGAGTGCAGTCACATGGACCAACACAACCGCCGCCGCAATTTCTTCCGGTGTTTTTTCATCCGTGGATTCCAGCAGCGCCTGGTGCAGGGCTTCAATAATCCGGGGACGCTCTTCCTGAATACGGCTTACCCGCTCGCGCAGCAGATACATCTGTTGTTCTACACGATCCCGGTCTACCTGGTAGTAATCCGGTACCGAAGCCATGGATTGTTTTTGGGCTTCGTTGGTCTGCTGCACATCTACAGAATCAAAATAGATGGTGGACTTGATGTCTTCTTTCGGGATAATACTGGTATCCACATCATCGAAGGCGATGATCTTGGATTCAGGCAGGTGGGTCAGTGCAGCCACCCAGGTACAGAAGACCACAGCAAGGAATATACGCTGAACATTCCGCTTGCGTAGTTCACCGTGGTGTGTGTCGTCTTTGTCGGGCTTGAATGCAGCCGCTTTCATCTTGCCTTTACGGGAGAAGTAACTCATCGCTCGTCTCCTGCATTGCCTTGTTTATCCGCTTCGTAGGCATCAATAATTCGTTGCACGAGGGGATTACGTACCACATCCTGCTTGCTCAGTTGCACTATACCGACTCCATCAACATTCTGAAGAATACGCTGGGCTTCTCTGAGGCCGGAGGTAGTGCCTTTGGGCAGGTCAATCTGGGTGATATCCCCGTTAATAATAGCATGGGAGCCCTGTCCGAGCCGGGTGAGGAACATCATCATCTGTTCCGTTGTGGTGTTCTGTGCTTCGTCGAGTATAACGAAGGCATTGTCCAGGGTCCGCCCACGCATGAAAGCGAGGGGAGCTATTTCGATTCGTTGGTGATCGACAAAGCGCTGGACCTTGTCCACACCAACCATAGAATAAAGGGCATCGTAAAGGGGGCGTAGATAGGGGTTAATCTTGTCTTCCAGGTCGCCTGGGAGAAAGCCGAGATTCTCGCCTGCCTCTACGGCGGGTCGGGTCAAAATAATGCGCTCCACGCGCTTGTTGAGCAGGGCTGAAACTGCGGCAGCCATGGCGAGGTAGGTTTTGCCTGTACCCGCAGGTCCGATGACGAGAATCATCTCGAAGGCCTTGATCATGTCCAGATACTCTTTCTGACCATGGGTGCGCGGACGAATCTGCAAATCCTGCCGTATGGCTGCGGGTTTATCCCCCAGGAGCTGGGTCATATTTTTATCCAGCGTGCTATCCCGGGCTTCATCGAGGGCATGGTTCACATCGTCAAGGGTAGGGGTATGCCCATTGCGGACAGCGATGAGCATATCGCTCAACAGACCACCGATACGTTCAGCATTATTGTCGTCACCCATGACGATGATCTTGGCACCGCGATCTACGATGCGTACCTGGGTTTCATCCTGGATACGTTTGCGTAGTTCACCGTTTTTACCCAGGAGCTTGAGTGCTTCATCCTGGTTATGTAGTAATATTTCGTGACTCAGGGCGTTGCCGGGGTCCTATGTTGCATGGTGTGCTGGAGGAAAGAGGCTTCACTCACCCGCAGGGTGTGCTTTCACATGGAAGACTGTTTCATCGGGATATACACCACGGCGAATTTCGCGTACTACCGCTTCTTTTTCCAGACGATCACTGTCCATCTTGTCCACTCGTTCTTTCGAGTCGGCCAGATTCTCCCGCAGTGTATCGACCTGTTCTTCTACCAATTGGATGTCGGATTCAAGGACACGATATTCCTGATAGCGTCCCTGAAGATCACGATGCTGTACATAGGCCAAAGTGAGGCCTATGGCAACAAGCACCATGAAAAAGTATCCGAATCGTCCAGTCGTATGTTTCATAAAGTATGGGGCGGCTGCCAACAAATCCAGCGGTGTGCCGGGCATTCTGCCAACCGTTGCTTCTCCTTCTGCCTACAGGTTACCCCCTTTCCAGGTGTAACGCAAGCGAATGTTATGTTAAGGATAGTTTACTTTTCCCTAGCGAAGGTTGTAAAAAGCGTCTTTGCCAAGAAAGGCCGCCTGGGTACCCAGTTCTTCTTCTATCCGTAAGAGCTGGTTGTACTTAGCGATACGGTCGGAACGGGAAGCGGAGCCGGTTTTAATCTGTCCCGCATTGAGCGCCACAGCAATATCAGCAATAGTCGCATCTTCGGTTTCGCCACTACGGTGGGAAATAACCGTGGTATAACCAGCGCGATGGGCCATCTGACAGGCTTCGAGGGTCTCGGTCAGGGTACCAATCTGGTTTACTTTCACGAGGATGCTGTTGCCCACGCCTTCGTTGATGCCTCGCTTCAGATATTCGGTATTGGTCACAAAGAGGTCATCGCCCACAAGCTGCACCTTGTCGCCCAGGCTGTCGGTCAAGGCTTTCCAGCCGGTCCAATCGTTTTCGTCCAGGCCATCTTCGATGGAGACGATGGGGTACTTGTCGCAGAGGTCGCCCCAGAAGGCAATCATCTCTTTGGCGGATTTCTCGGGCTTGGCTTCGGCGCCCATGGTGTATTTGCCGTCTGCATAGAATTCGCTGGACGCTGCGTCCATAGCGATAAGGATGTCTTTACCTGCTTCGTAGCCTGCGTTCTTGACGGATTCGAGGATGACTTCGATAGCTTCTTCGTTGGAGCCCAGGTTGGGGGCAAAGCCACCTTCGTCGCCAACAGCCGTGTTCATGCCTTTACCCTTGAGTACGCTCTTGAGTGCATGGAAAACTTCGGTACCCATACGAAGGGCTTCGGAGAAGGTCTCGGCACCGGCGGGCATAACCATGAATTCCTGAATGTCCACGTTGTTATCAGCATGCTCGCCACCATTGATGATGTTCATCATGGGCAGGGGCAGGATGTGTGCATTTGCGCCACCAATGTAACGGTAGAGGGGCATTTCCAGGGCACCTGCAGCGGCCTTGGCCACTGCGAGCGATACGCCGAGAATAGCGTTGGCGCCCATATTACTCTTGTTCTGGGTGCCGTCGAGGGCAATCATGGTCTGGTCGATGAGGCGCTGGTCCAGAGCATCGAGTCCCATGATTTCGGGGGCGATAACATCGTTTACATTTTTAACGGCCTTCTGAACGCCTTTGCCCAGGTAACGATCTTTTTCATCATCACGAAGTTCTACGGCTTCGTGCTCACCCGTGGATGCACCGGAGGGTACTGCTGCGCGACCTACCACACCGGAGGAGAGGTAGATGTCCACTTCGACCGTAGGATTCCCACGGGAGTCAAGAATTTCGCGTGCCTGTGTTGCTGTAATGCGTGTCATGTTTATTTCCTTTTATTCGCTCTGGTTACCTGAAGAAGTAACAGGTGGCGCATGTCTGTTGTATTCCAAAAAAGCTGTACACTTTTTACGAGTCCCTGTCCCTATACCAAAGACTTTGGTATAGCATCCCCACAATTAACCCATAC
>CALAXS010000836.1 GCA_937895305.1 uncultured bacterium | reverse complement strand
AGGTAGTAAATAGCTTTATACCTTTTGAGAATACTCGCTCTCGTAATTTAGATCTGCTTTTAGCTTGTCATCCAGTTCATTGTTGACTTTGCTCCACCAAGCCCTTGGGCTGCATCTGTAGTTAAGTTTACGGTGAAATCTGAAATTTGTCAAGTGTTTACTCAAAATAGATAAAAAAAGAAAGCGGGACTCTTTGAGAGACCCGCTTTGATGTAAAACCCGCAGTTGCCGTCAGGTATTGGAGAACCGTATTGAACCTTTATCCCAGTAGGTGGGCACTTTCACGATAGCTTAACCGACGTCCCCTCGTGGAGGCTTGCCGTCCGCTATACAAATATCAAATGCCCGGTCAATACATTAAAGGAACGACGCTTCTACACCTTAACAAACGCTGCAGGAAAATTGGCTGATTTTAACGGGGTGGTCCAGTTACCGACTGAGTCGGCATGGCCACCTTTTAAGTACTAAAAGCAATAATTACAAGCACGATTTAATTATAGGTGCATTATACTTAACCTGGCCCGAATGGTCAATGAAGATCTTTTTTGTGAATCCTTCCTCCAGGGTACTACAGCAGTCTATAATGGGCGGATGGATACTGAATTAAAGATTCGCCTGGGGGTTTTCCTCGGCATATTGTGTTTCATGGTACTTTGGGAGCAGGTTGGGTGTCGGCGAAGTGCCGGGGCCGGACGTTGGCTACATCGTCTTTGGAACCTTGCTTTGGTGGTCGTGGATACACTGTGTCTGCGTGTGGTGGCTATTATACTCATGACTGGTATGGCGATGGGGGTTGCGAAGTGGTGTGAGATCAACGGTGTGGGTGTGTTGCATTGGGTTCCTCTCCCCCATGCTGTCACAGTGGTATTGGGATTTCTGGTGTTGGATTTTGCTATTTACGTGCAGCATGTAGTTTCGCATAAGGTGCCCATGTTGTGGGCTTTTCATAAGGTGCATCACTCTGATTTGCACATGGATGCGACGACGGCATTGCGGTTTCATCCTGTGGAGATTTTGCTTTCCATGGGATACAAGATGCTGTTGGTGTTTATTTTTGGTGTGCCGGTCCTGGGTGTCCTCATGCTGGAGGTGTTGCTGAATGGTGCTGCGATGTTTAATCATGGCAATGTCAGAATCCCGCTGGGTCTGGACCGGGTGCTGCGTTGGTTTGTGGTAACGCCAGATATGCACCGCATTCACCATTCGGTGATTCGTGTGGAGGCGGATAGTAATTACGGTTTTAATCTTTCGTGGTGGGATCGGCTTTGTGGGACCTACCGCCAGGAACCGAAATCGGGCCATCTTGGTATGGTTCTGGGAATTTCGCGGTATCGTGATGCTGCTGCGCTGAATTTAGTCACTTTACTGAAAATGCCGTTTATAAAGGAGTCGGTTGGGGAATCGGTAGAGGAAAACGATGGATCCTGAAGAGGATATGTGGGGAAGTCGGGAGAAATTTATTTA
>CALAXS010000835.1 GCA_937895305.1 uncultured bacterium | reverse complement strand
AGCGTATGATCACGGATGATGACTTCAAGCTCATCTATTACCCAAAAATTAAGAAGAAACTCCTCTTCGACCTCAAGGCCGACCCGCAGGAGATGCACAACCTCGCCGATGCGCCAGAGCACAAGGCGACGGTCGATGCGTTGTGGGTGAAGTTCAAGGTGCTACAGAAGGAAACGGGGGATGGGTTGCGGTTGCCCAGTTAATATAAATGTAACTCGTTAACTCGTTCCCAAGCTCTGCTTGGGAATGCATACCCCGGAGCTCTGCTCCGGAAAACAGACGTGCTAGACCGAAATGCTACAGCTTCAGTCCCGATTCGGGTTAAGCATGCTGATGCGGAGATTCCCGCCTTGCGCGGGAATGACAAGGCCCTTGCCAGGCGAGTGCCAGGATATTTAAGATTGTCGGTGGGGTGAGGTCGTTGTGACTATCCTTCCGAGGCAGAGCCACGGTGTATGCATTTCCCACGCAGTGCACGGGAACGAGGCTACGTTTTACAGTAACCGTAATCCCCATGCAGGTATAGCTTGAATGTGGGAATATAGCAGGTATAGCATTTGGCGATGAAGGGCGGTTTTTACATGGAAAAAAAGCGTGAAACAATTAAAACGTTCAGGAATGAAATTGAGGCTCATTTAGCAAAAACCTTGCTAAAACAGGAGGGGATTTCCGCGACGGTTCATTCAATTAGCAGATACAGAGCCATGACTGGCGGGGGATGTGTGCTCAAAACGTTACATGAGGATGCTGAAAAAGGACGTAGAATCCTCAGTAGAATCAGTGCTGATATAGATATGGATGAATATGTCGATAGGGATGACCTGTCTTACCGGCGATGCCCCAAGTGCAATACAGTGAGCGTAAAAGTAGCCCCCTTGCCGGGAAAACTTAGGGCGTTCTGCATTCTTACGGTTGGACTGCTTCTTTTGTTTTTAAAGCGCGATTGGACCTGCGAGAAATGTAATCATCACTGGTGTGAATAGGTGGGATACATCGAGTAGAGGTAGAGGAGGGGGCTAGTTGCCGGGGTTAGGGGAACGAGGATGGTCAAAGGCAGAATTACCTAATGACATCCCCCATTCCCATGGTTTACTATTAACGGCTCAGTTGATAACTTTTACGCAACATCGGGAGAATTACCATGCGTATGAAAATGATGACGGGCGGAATGATTGCCCTGGCTCTGGTTTCCTGCTTTGGGGTGGCCCAGGCTGCAGACATTGATCCGTTTCTCGGTCGTTGGGCCTTGACCATTCCGGGCGGTGGCGCGGGTTGGCTGGAAGTGACCGAAGAGCGGGGCTACTACGATTCCTCCATCCTCTGGGGCGGTGGTAGTGTGGTGCCCACAGCGAGTACCTATGTGGTGGACGATGTGTTGTTTGTGACCCGTACCCACACCACCGAACGCAAGGATAAGGAAGGCAAGGTGCTGCGTACCCAGACCTTCACCGAAGTGCTCCGTGCCCAAGTGGATGGCGATACTATCAGCATAATCCGTCATGACCCGCGTCGAAATGGTAAAGGTGAAAATGTAGAACCCTTCTCCGGCTTTCGTATTGCCGATCTGCCCCCGGCGCCTGATCTCTCCAAGGCCAAGCGCGGCACCCCAATCGAACTGCTCAAGGGGAACACCCTGGACGGCTGGAGTATCATGGGTACCAGTCCCAATGCCTGGACCATGGCGGATGGCGTGCTCATTAATGAACCT
The DNA here is from genome assembly GCA_937895305.1 of uncultured bacterium. Lineage (GTDB taxonomy): Bacteria > Hydrogenedentota > Hydrogenedentia > Hydrogenedentales > JAEUWI01 > CALAXS01. Next base: position 792 of record CALAXS010000835.1, on the reverse strand, counting down.
GAAGTAAACGATGATGGCAGCCACGTGCGAAGTGCCAACATCCGTACCGATGCTGAATATGAAGACTTTAATCTGACTACCGATGTGTTTGTGGTGACCCACAGCAACAGCGGTATCTACTTGCGCGGCATTTACGAGGTGCAGGTAGAAGACAGTTTTGAAAAAGAAACGGACGCCCACACTATGGGCGGGCTTTACAGCCGTATATCTCCCTCGGTAAAGGCCTCGAAAGCACCAGAACAATGGCAGCATTTCGATATTACCCTGCTGGATCGTCATCTCACCGTGATTCTCAATGGCGTGACCATAATCGATAATCAGCCTATCAAGGGCTGCACTGGCGGTGCCATGACCTCCGACGAATCGAAGCCAGGCCCCCTGTACCTTCAGGGCGATCACGGTGCAGTAAAATACCGGAACATGGTGTTGACACCGTTGACCAACTAATTTGTTTAGAAAATCAGGAAGGTTTCCTACATAATGTGGGAAACCTTTTTTATTGTCGCCGGGGTTGGGAAAAGGCTTGTGCTATGGAGAAAGATGTTATATATCCTGTCATTCCCGCGGAGGCGGGAATCGCCGAATAAACCCTCCAAACTCAAGTCAGAACGACGACTCCATTATTACTTAAGACTCTCTTACATTATTGAGCAAGCATGTAAACGCGGAGATTCCCGCCTCCGCGGGAATGACAAGTGTTCGAAGATTTTGGATGGTGGGGGGATGCAGATTCGTAATCATTGGACCGGGGGAGAGGGGGGCAATTATTTCTTGTACTCACCCTTGGTCTCG
>CALAXS010000834.1 GCA_937895305.1 uncultured bacterium | reverse complement strand
CGTGTGCTCTTCGGGGGATACCAGATCCACCAGTTTTTCCAGTGCGGTATTGAACAGTTCTGTTACCAGCACCAGGCTGATGGCGACCAGCACCATAAACCATTCTAATCGGCTAATGCCGAGCCACACCCCCAGCGCGCAAACCAGTAGTGCTGCAATACAATGAAACTGCAGGTGCACTTCACTGCGCAAGGCCAGAAAAATGCCTTGAAAGGCATAACGAAAACTGTTTATGCGCTGTCCCAACAGGGACTTGTTCTTTGGTTCATTCTGCTTGTGCACCTGGTATCGCTTCCGTTGTGCTTTGGCTGTTAGTATTTTATCTCCAGAATTTCAAAGGGCAGATCGCCTGCGGGTACTTTCGCTATGGTTTTGTCACCTACACTTTTTCCAAGCAGGGCTTTTCCTACGGGGGAGGTACCGGAAATTTTACCCATTCCCATATCGGCTTCCACTGGACTAACCAGGGTAAAGGTCATTTCTTTTTTGGTTTTCCCGTTTCGCACGAGCACGGTCGCTCCCAGGTAGGCTTTGTCGGTATCAATGTCCTGGTCTTCGAGGATTTCAGAGCGTGCTATCTTGTCTTCCAAATCTTTCATTTTAGCGTGGAGCATGGCCTGCTCTTCTTTGGCGGAGTGGTATTCTGCATTTTCTTTGAGGTCGCCCAGGGAGCGGGCATGCTCTATCGCATCGGCAATGGTCAAGCGACGGGCCTTCATTTCCGTAAGGCTCAGTTTCATGGCGGCCAAGCCATCGCGCGATACGTATAATTTTTCCATAGTCTTTTTAATCTCTTTTTCGGGGTGTTTTTAACGCCGGGTTGAGTGGTCGCAGCCCGCTGTGTCGATGTATTTTAAGTTCGGGACAGTATAGCAAAGTGGGGACATGGGGTTAAATGAAAAGTGCCCCTATCTCACAAAAAAACAGCGTAACCACCGGGCTACGCTGTTTGAAAGTTTCGTGTTGCGAAAATTATTCGTCGTCCGAATCTTTGTATTCGCCGAGGCCTACGAGTTCGATGCGTGCCATGGGGGCTGCATCGCCTTGTCGCCAGCCGAGTTTAAGTATGCGGGTGTAACCACCGGGGCGTTCCTGGTATTCAGGGCCGATTACGGTGAAAAGCTTGCGTACTGCATCGTCATCGCGCAGTTTTGCAAACGCACGGCGGCGATTTGCTACGCTATCGGTCTTGGCCAAGGTAACCAGCGGCTCTGCGAAACGGCGGAGTTCTTTGGCTTTGGCAAGTCCGGTATGGATAGCATCGTGGGTGAACAGGGCCACAGTGAGGCTACGCATGGTAGCTTTACGGTGGGCCATGTTGCGGCCGAGTCGACGGCCTGCTTTACGGTGACGCATGATTATTCTTCCTCTTCAACGGGTTGTTCTGTTACTACGGGTTTGATGTCGGCTAATGTGACAAGCGCATCGCCTTTATTCATACCGAGGTACAGGCCCATGCCCTCAAGCAGGGATTTGATTTCGTCCAGTGATTTTTTACCGAAGTTGTGGAAGCCGAGCATTTCGCTTTCTTCACGGGAAACGAGTTCACCGATGCTGGCGATACTGGCTGCTTTGAGGCAGTTGGCCGCGCGTACGCTGAGTTCCAGTTCTTCGACGGGTTTGGAAAATTTGCGGACGAGTTCGGGGTCTTCGTTACCGCTTTCGATTGCATTGATTTCGTCTTCGCGCTCTTGTTTAACGAAGATGCGGAAGTGGTCCATGAGGAGGCCGGAGGCTTCTTCGAGTGCTTTTTCGGGTGAGATAGAGCCATTGGACCAAATTTCCAGGATAAGGCGGTCATAGTCGGTCATTTGACCAACGCGGGCGTCTTCTACCTGGAAGTTAACTTTTGATACGGGTGAGAAGTTTGCGTCGAGGTAGATGGTACCGAGGGGTGCATGTTCTAGCTCGAAGTGTTCTGCGGTGACGTAGCCACGACCTTTGGCTATCTTGATTTCCATCTCGATATTGGTCGATTTGCTGGTGGAGTTAAAGATAACGTGGTCGGGTGTAAACACGTCCACAGGTTGATCTTTGAACACGTCGCCAACGGTTACGGGGCCTTCACCTGTGCTCTTGAAGGAGAAGATAAGGGACTCTTCCTGGTTCAGGCTGATTTCTGCCCGTTTCAGGTTGAGGACGATATCGGTCACATCTTCGTGTACACCGGGTACGGCTGAAAATTCGTGGCTTACCCCTTCGAAGCGTATTGCTGTTACTGCAGTACCTTCGAGTGAAGCAAGCAGCACTCGGCGCAGGGCGTTACCCATGGTGGTACCGTATCCACGTTCGAAGGGCTCCACAGCGATTCGCGCGTAGCGATCGGTAGAGGTGTCGTCGAACTTCACATATTCTGGAATGGTGAATTCTTTTGCGATCATATGTATCTAGCCTTTCGAGCCAACCACGTTTTGTATGTTCCACATGTCACAGACCGGGTGAATAGTGCACCGTGGTCTGTTACTGAAATTAGTACCTTTACGGTGTCTCGTTATACGCGACGACGCTTGGGGGGACGGCAACCATTATGGGGAATGGAGGTCACGTCCTTGATGAGGGAGACGCCGAGTCCAGCCGCCTGAATAGCGCGGATAGCGGATTCACGCCCTGCACCGGGTCCCTTGACCAGTACGCGTACTTCTTTCAGTCCCATGTCCAATGCTTTTTTACTGGCTTGTTCAGCGGCGAGCTGAGCGGCAAATGCCGTGCTCTTGCGGGAGCCGGAAAATCCGACCTGCCCTGCGCTGGACCAGGAAATAGCGTTGCCTTGTGCATCGGTAATGGAGATGATGGTATTGTTAAAGGTAGCCTGAATATGGGCCACTCCTGAAGTAACGTTTAATACCTTCTTCTTTTTACTTTTGCCTTTACTACTTTTTTCTTTCGCCAC
>CALAXS010000833.1 GCA_937895305.1 uncultured bacterium | reverse complement strand
CTATTTCGCATTCGTGGGGGATACCCAATTCGGTCAACATGGTATCCGCATGGGCCATAGTATCCCAGTCGGATTTACTGCCCATGATGATACCCACACGTGGCTGATCGCTCATGTTCATCGCCTTTCTTCCTGAACTGCCGGGGATATTGGTACCCGGCAAAGAGACAGTGTAAAACTAAAGGGGCTGCGAGGGCAAGTCATACGCCAAAAAATGTAAAGAGATACCCACTTCCCTGTCATTCCCGCGGAAGCGGGTTATAGCAAGCCGTGCTAAGGTCTCCGCGTAAACATGCTTAGCCCAAGTCGGGTGTGAAGTTGTAGCTATCCAGGTTGAACGTGCCCAGATTCCCACGCACAGCATGGGAACCAGTGGGCCTCAGAATAGCCTCGAAGCTTTGTACGTTCGTTCGTATTCCAATTTCATTCACACTACGCTATCATGCGCATCAGTCAACACATAGGAGCATAACATCCCCTCGTTCCCATGCTCTGCGTGGGAATGCATACGTGACCAGACGTGCTTTGCATAAAACTATCGTACTAAAAATACCCGCCCAGATTCCCACGCAGAGCATGGGAACGAGGGAAAGAAAAAGAGGCACCCGCTGAATCAACGGATGCCTCTCGAATTGGATTTAACTGTACTTATTCGCAGAGTTCAAAGATGCCGGCACCGCCCATACCACCACCGATACACATGGTGATGAGACCGTACTTGATCTTGGAACGCTTCATTTCGTGGAGGAGCGTAGCGGCAAGCTTACCACCGGTACAACCCAGGGGGTGACCGAGGGAAATGGCACCGCCGTTTACGTTCACGATGTCTTCACTGAAGCCCATTTCACGGACCACGTGAATGGTCTGGGTCGCGAAGGCTTCATTACATTCCACGAGGCCGATGTCTTCAGGCTTGATACCTGCCAGTTCACAGGCGCGATGGATAGCAGGAACCTGGGGTGGACCCAGATACTTGGGATCGCCCCCTTTTACACACCAGGCAAGCATCTTGCCCAGGGGCTTGAGGCCATGCTTCTTGACTGCTTCGCCACTGGCGAGTACACAAGCAGAACCACCGTCGCTGGTCTGCGACGAGTTCCCTGCGGTGCAGACACCGAGCTTGGGTGAGGCAGCGAAAGCAACACGAAGACCACCGAGGACTTCGGTAGTAGTTCCGGCGCGGGGGCCGTCGTCTACGGTATAAGTAAAGGTTCCACCATCCGGCAAGGGCACTTCGACAGGTGCAATCTCGTCGTTGAATTTTCCCCCTTCGATAGCGGCCAGGGAACGCTCATGACTGCGCGCGGCCCATTTGTCCGCATCTTCACGGGAGATATTGAAATCGCGGGAGACGTTGTCCCCGCATTGACCCATGCCGATGTACACTTCAGGATGTTCACCCACAACCGTGGGATTGGGTGAAGGCTTGCCGCCACCCATAGGAATCATGCTCATGGATTCGGCACCACCCGCGACTGCGACGTCGATGAGTCCGCACTGAATCTTTGCCCCGGCGATGGCCATAGCCTCGGTACCGGAAGAACAGAACCGATTTATGGTCAGTGCGCTGACCGTGTCAGGAAGCCCTGCACGGATTACAGCGATACGGGCCATGTTCATGCCTTGTTCAGCTTCAGGGAAGGCACAACCCATGATTACATCGTCAATACATTCGGCGGGTACACCCGACGCATCAACAGCGCTCTTAATCGCGGCCGCTGCCAGGTCATCGGGTCGTACACCAGCTAAGGTGCCACGGCCGGATTTACCAACAGCGGTACGTTTCGCCGAGCAGACGTATACGTTGTCCATCATAATTTAATCCTCCTCGGATTTATTTGCGCGTTTAGTTGCGTAAGGGCTTGTTGAACTGAAGCATGTGCTGGATACGGGCCTGCGATTTTTCAGTACCGCAGAGGCTCAGGAAGCCTTCACATTCCAGATCGAGCAGATCCTGCTCGGTGATGGGTGTACCAGCCAACCGGTTACCGCCTACAAGCACGTTGATTACTTTATCTGCAATGAGCACGTCGTGTCCGGTTGCCCAGCCCGCTTGCTCCATACCCCATACGGCTGACTTGAAGGCAGCTGCAGGGCCATCACCCAACGCCTTGAGCGTGGGAGGCAGCGGTGCTCTATAACCACTGGTTACCAAACCACGGCACACGGCCTTGGCTTTGGCAATCTGGTGGTCATAATTAGGCAGAATAATGTCCGACTCACGGAAGTAACCCAATTCGACGACTTCAGCGCCACTGGTACCGACCTTGGCCTGACCGATGGCTTCGAAAGCCCGGCGCAGGAAGGGGAAGGAATCCACAGCGACGTTGTCGGGGCAGTATTCCATGGCACGTACGTGCATTTCCTTGGTACCCCCGCCAGCAGGCAGAAGGCCAACGCCCATTTCAACGAGACCGGCATAGGTTTCCCCGGCAATAACCGCCTTGGCAGCGTGCTGTGCGATTTCAACACCACCACCAAAGGTGAAGTGGTGCGGCGCGGAAACGACGGGCCTGGAGCTGTATTTCATGCGCATGTTTACGCCCTGCAATCCACGGATAGCCGCTTCAACAGTGGTCCAGTCTTCTTGCATGATGGCACCCAGAATGATGAAGATATTGGCACCCGCACAGAAGTGGGGCCCCTGGTTACCAACAACCATACCTTCAAACTTGCCTTCATCCAGAAGGTCCACACCATTGCCGAGCATGGTTACGAGGTCGCCGTCGATGACGTTCATCTTGCAGTGGAATTCGCAACCGACGATGCCGTCACCGAGGTCAATGAGGCTGGCACTGTCATTAGACTGCACCACATTCGTGGCATTGGTCTTGATGTTGGCCAGGCTGATTTCGTTTGCGTTCTTGTTGATGACTTTGTAGTCTTTGCTCTCAACATCGAAGTAGTAGTCCTGGCCGCCCTCGTTCTTGTAGAAGGCGCTTACGCCGGCTTTTTTCATCACGTTAGCGATGGGTGGCAGGTCCACACCGATTTCGGCCATCTTTTCACAGACGAGATCGAAGCCGAGGATGTCCCAGCCTTCGAAGATGCCTACTTCCCAGGCGAAACCCCACTTCACTGCGTTATCGATGTTCACGATGTCGTCAGCGATTTCAGGGATACGGTTGCCCGCATACTGTGCCAGGTTGGCGAATTGTTTGAATACGAACTTCGCGCCCTTGTCGTCGCTCAGGTTCATGATTTTCAGCTTCTCTTCGATGCCGTTCGCGTTGCGTACTGCGCCCGTGCATTCGAAGCGGGGCTTGATGGGGTCACGGTATTCAACGGTTTCAGGATCGATACCGAGGATAATGCGCTTGCCCTTTTCATCACGTTCATTGGTGGCTTTGAAGAAGCCGGACCCGGTCTTGTTGCCGAGATAGCCCTTTTCAACCATCTTGTCGACCCAGGCAGGGCCTTGCATGATTTCACGACGTTCGTCGTCGGGGCAGCCGTTGAAGACGTTTCCGACCACTAGCTTGAAGGTGTCCATACCTACCAGATCCGCAGTGCGGAAGGTGGCAGAGGATGCGTGGCCGATAGCGGGCCCGGTAAGGGCGTCCACTTCTTCCACGCTCAGTCCATCCTTTGCCATTTCATACAGGGTGAACTGCATGGCAAAAGTGAGGAGGCGGTTGGCCACAAAGTTGGGGGTGTCCTTGGCGTACACGATGCCTTTGCCCAGTACATTCTCCAGGAACGTAGCCATGCCTTCAATGATTTCAGGCTTCGTGTTGGGGCTGGGAATGATTTCCAGCAGCTTCATGTAGCGCGGTGGATTAAAGAAGTGGGTGCCCAGGAAGTGCGCACTCAGTTCTTTGTCCATGCTAGCCGCCATAGCAGCGATAGGGATACCACTGGTATTGGAGCTGACGACCGTTCCCGGTGTGCGGTGTTTCGCCACACTATCGAAAATAATCTTTTTAATCTTGAGATCTTCTTTAACGACTTCAATGATCCAATC
>CALAXS010000832.1 GCA_937895305.1 uncultured bacterium | reverse complement strand
GATTACAACATGAGAAAACCATGGGAACCAAAGCAAAAAGTGTCGCTTAACTTAACAGACCATGTGTCCCACATTCGCTGAAGATATACAAAGCACAGGGTGCTGCTGGTGTTCGTATTGATATGAGGTGAGTATTAATAGCCATGCTCTTTATAAAAGTTTTGAAACACACAAATTCTTCATCATTGCTCCCGGACACCATTGTACATATAATATCCATTGCACAAACGTTTGTGCAATGGTATGTCCACTATAGGGACCGTGTCAAATTCACTACAAAGATGATACAAAACATGATACCCCACACATCCCCAAACAAATACCTGCAAGGCCTGCTGCTGCTCTTTGTCTGTTCTCCCCTGTGGGCGGCTGCAATGAGCGATGCGGAGCTGGATACCATTCGGGACGGATTCGACGAGCGTCGGGACAGCTACCTCGAAGGCTACCTCAAGGCACCCATCCATGAGATTGATTCTGCGTTGGCCTCCTGCCGCGACGGCCTGCAGGAAGCCCAATGGATTTGGTATCCCGAAGAAAACGCCCTGCAACAGGCCCCACTTGGCACACGTTATTTCCAGCGCACGCTGAGCATTCCCCATAGCAACAAAGTAAAGCGCGCCTATATCGCGCTCGCCGTAGATAACTACTGCGATATAAATATCAACGGCAAGAGTGCGGGTCGCATAGGCGGCTTCAACCAGGCCGAGCCACGCGACATTGCTTCCTATTTAATGGACGGCGAAAACACCATCGCAGTCACCGCACACAACGCAGGGGATAGTGCCAATCCGGCAGGTGTGCTGGGCATCCTCTATCTGGAATTTGAAGATGGCACCACAGAGCGCATCGTCACAGATGACCAATGGCTCGTTTCCCATACCGGGGAGTCGGGCTGGTGCCCGGCGCAATCCCTTGGCGCAATGGGCTGCGCACCCTGGGGAAGGGTCAGCATCAAGATGGAAGGTGAACTGAACCAGTATGTGTTCAGCCGCCTGACCTACGCCCTGGCAGCAATGCACCTGAACAGAGACATTGCAAAAGCAAACCAGTACATCATCGAAGCCGTGACAAAAATTCGCAGCATTCACCCCAAAGTACATGAAGCGGAGATGCACTGGATGGGCGGTGCATTTTACAGGGTCTACGGATTATTCGGTCCCGGCGGAACGCTTGGGGAGCGTATGAGCCTGCAAGCATCAGATGCCGTTTGGCACCTCTTCGCAGACTGGGCACGTCATGATTCCCGTATGGCCGAAGCCGACCCGAAACATACCTGGCGACTATGGGGCAGCGAGAATCATAGCGCACAACGGGATGCCACACGATGGGCTGCAGCACGTATGCTCGATCAGGATCCACGCGGAAAATCCTTTCGCTACGAGGATGGCAGTACCCCGGCAGAACAATTAACAGCCTGGCGCATCTTTCTCAAGCGCTACTATGGCGAACGCATCAAGCGCGGTATGCTCATAGAAATTTCCCCCTCGGGCTATGGCTCACGAACCCTTCAGGGCTGGCACAACATCTATGACTTCACCGACGACCCCGAGCTTAAGTCGTTGGTGAAATCCGCCCTTGATGTCTGGTGGACGGAATGGGCGCAAGAACAACTGGGTGGTATGCGCGGGGGTGGAAAATCCAGACTCTATCCCGGGGCCTGGGCATTATCGGGCCACGACAGGAACCGTGCCATGAGTTGGTTTTATCTGGGGCAAGGCAAGCCCGCCCACCAGCATGAGACCTTGCCTGTCATCGCAACCACCACCTACCGGCTGCCCCGGGTTGTTATGGATATTGCATTGGACCCCGCTGGCCGTGGCGTATACGAAGTGCACTCCCGCAGGCTGGGCAGGCATCTGGATTATGACCTGTCCCAGGCCCTCTCCCGGCCCAACGAACCGGTATACGATGTGGACCCGGATTATGGCGGAATCATTCGCTATGCCTGGTGTACCCCCGATTTCATTATGGGCAGCCTCATGCTGGAAAGTCGCCCGAAAGAATACTGGACGGCCATCAGTCAGCAAAACCGGTGGCATGGCATCATCTTTGACGGCCACGAAGATTCGACCCTGTATCCACGGTGTGACACCGACCGCAGCACCTACAACGCCCATTGGGCACTCCAGAACAAAGGCACCCTCATCGCGCAGAAACTCCGTCATGCCGATGAGACCAAGGCCATGCGCGTCTGTTTTTCAACAGACCTTGAACGTCATGAGGAAGGTGGATGGATTTTCGCCCGTGCAGCAAGTGCCTTTGCAGCAGTAAAAATTGTGCAAGGGGAGTGGGTGTGGGAGGATGAACGCTGGTTGCGCTGCGCCGAAGAATACACGCCCGTCATTATCGAAGTTGTTCGCAGCAAATCCTTCAACAATAACTTCAAAGCCTTTCCACAGCTATCCCATAGGGCATTAAGAATTTGAGCTGGTCCATGGTGTATCTT
>CALAXS010000831.1 GCA_937895305.1 uncultured bacterium | reverse complement strand
AAACCTTCCAGACCCCCATCATCATCACCCGCGGCTCAAACACCTACGGCCCCTATCAATACCCCGAAAAAGTGATGCCCCTCTTCATCACCAATCTCATTGACGACGAGAAGGTCCCGCTCTACCAGGGCGGGGAGCACAACGTGCGGGACTGGCTATGGGTATACGACCACGCTTCGGGTGTGGACACCGCGCTGCGTAAAGGTACGCCCGGTCAGGTCTACAACGTGGCAGGTAGCAACGAGCGCGAAAACATCACCCTGACCCACAAGCTACTCGAACTCTGTGGGAAAGACGATTCCTCCATCCGCCTCGTGAAGGACCGCCCCGGCCACGACTTCCGCTATTCCATTGATTCGTCCAAATTGCGCGCCCTCGGCTGGGCACCCCAAATGGACTGGGAGGAAGGTGTACAAAAAACCGTGGACTGGTACAAGGGCAATGAATGGTGGTGGCGCAAAATTAAATCCGGCGAATTCCTCGAATATTACAAACAACAATATGAAGACCGCTAAACAGTAAATTTAGAAGGAGGCTAAAAAAAGGATTCTTTACAAGAGGCTTTATTGGCTCACAAAGCGCTGAAGCCCTAATTGCCCTGAGCGATGCGGTTCATGCTTTCGTCGAAAAATTCCTTATGCATCGACATCTCGCGGGGTGTTGATATATATAAAAACCTCAGGAATCCCGGCATTCATCAAGATGTCTAGGTTGATATATCATAGGCCTGTTGTATATAGGCAAGAGTTGCTTGGGTTTATACTGACGTGACAGGGGCCAGAATTGTTCCCCGGAACCACCGGCCAGAATGATGCAAAAACGTTGGGGGATTGGGATACTACTATTAAATAAACATACAATCTCGGATTATATTCACCCGATGATTTCGTGTATAAAAAAATTATATGTATGTCATATTAGGACAAATTCAGCCAAGAGGTGGCGAGAATTGGGTTCAATGCCCAATTGACCTTTATAATGGTCGGGGCGGCAGGATTCGAACCTGCGATCCCCTGCTCCCAAAGCAATAAAAGCCCTAACGCTAAAACACGACATCACACGGGGCTATATCATTAAACCACTGCAAAAAGGACGTTTCCGGTATATTTTGAACATGAACACCACAAGTACTGTATGATACTGTGTGATTCAGTGGGTACCATACGGGTACCACAGGCACAGGGAGGCAACCATTGAAGGCCAAGCTGACCCAGACATTCATCAAGAACATTGTGCCTGGAGAGCGTAGCTTTGAAATCCATGATACTGACCTCCCTGGGTTTTCTGTTCGTGTTGCTCCAAGTGGTGCGAAGACCTACAACGTGTTCTATCGCCACCATGGCAGCCGCAAGAAGCTGCGCCACCGTCTTGGTCCCGCTCACTCGCTGACTATAACACAGGCCCGTGAAGCAGCAAAACAGTTCTTGGGTAGCGTGGCCCTTGGCAATGACCCCGGTGCAGCCCGGCGTGAAGGAAAAGGGGCGACACTGGAAGGCTTTCTGTCGGAGGTGTACGAGCCTTGGGCTGTGGAGAATCTGAAGACGGGTACCGAAATAGTCCGTGCTCTGCGTTCGACCTACTCGGGGATGCTCAGGAAGAACATCAACTCTATATCAGCCCATGACGTTGAAAAGTGGCGTACCAAGCAACACAAGTCCGGCATGAGTACCAGTAGCACGAACCGATACATCACCTACCTATCAGCTATGTTCACACGAGCCGTTGAGTGGGGCTTCCTCGATGCACACCCACTGAAAGGTAAGGTCAAGAAGGCCCGTGAGGATACATCACACATCCGGTTTCTCTCTCCTAATGAGCTGGACCGCCTATTTAAGGCCCTGGATGCCCGTGAAGACCGTATCCGGAAAGAGCGGCACACTGCCAACCAATGGCGTGAAGAGCGTGGGAGGGAGCTGTTGCCAGCCCTCAGTGATTGCATGTTCGCTGACCACCTTAAGCCCATGGTGCTACTGTCCCTGAATACAGGGCTACGTCGGGGTGAGTTGCTCAAGCTTGAGTGGACGGACATCGACCTCGAACGGGCCACACTGAGGGTCAGGCCGGAGAATGCCAAAAGCGGCAAGGGGCGACATGTGGGGCTGAACAAGACTGTCCTGGAAGCCCTCCATGGATGGCGTGATGTAAAGATGGGGGAGAGGCTCGTATTTCCAGGTAAGGGCGGCAAGCCATTCGGTCATGTAAACACGGCCTGGCGCGGTGTCCTGAAGGGGGCCAAGATTAAGAACTTTCGCTGGCACGATATGCGTCATCACTTCGCGTCCATGCTGGTCCAGAAGGGCGTGGACCTGTACGTAGTGAAAGAGCTACTGGGCCATTCCTCGATAGCCATCACGGAGCGATATGCTCATCTTCGCAAGGACGCCGTTCTGAATGCGGTAAATCTATTGGACGAATAGAGTTGATGAGGTTACACGACAGGTGTAGCGAAACTGTTTTTTCCCACATGGCCTACGGGCCACGGCTGCGACGAATACCCTGGAGCATGAGGCGGACCGGAGGAGACAGGACTCGAACCTGCAAGCCCGAGGGCGGTAGTTTTCAAGACTACTGCATTACCAATTATGCTACTCCTCCGACGCGTGGCCTATTGTACGGACTTGGTGCGGGTCAGATCTACTTTCGTGCGCTGTCGTGATTCGTATGTGCCGACCATACAGACCATGAGCACCAACATTGCCAGCCCCATGGGGCCACTGACAGGGATGGATACATAGACCGGGTCCAGCGGATCCAGGCCCAACGACAGCTCCAGACTGTCACTGTTGCCATCGCCGTCCGTATCGACGGCATCTGCATCCAGGTCCGTACCCGTCAGATTGCTGATGGGGTGATAGGGGTTGTAGTCCCCTGCATCGCCAGTCCAGTTGCCATCATAGTTGACCTCAAACAAGTCGTCCAGACCATCCCCATCCGTGTCGGAATCATTCGGGTCCGTTCCCAATAGGGCCTCAACACTATCCGGGAGGCCATCTTCGTCACTGTCTGTCACTGCCGGAGCCGCCACCAGTTTATACAGCTCCAGGACATTGGCGTTCATACTTTGCGATGTGGTGAAGGCCGCGCCAGACCCGGAACCTGATGCCTCCAGGGTCATGGTATGGTTTGCGGTGTGTACCCAGCGTTCCCAGGTAAACGGTGCAGTTCCCCAGGGTAGGTTATTGATATTCACTGTGAGTGGAACGACTGTTGCAATGTTACTGTTATTGGGGCAGTCTCCGTCGACAACGTCATAGTAGGAGACCAATAGATTCACCCGGGTGTCATCCTGCGATTTCCCTGCCATGGTTTTAAAGTCAATCGTCCCTGAAGGTCCGTCCGAATGCCCCCCGGTACTGGCAAGCTTTATTGGGGTTTCCCCATACAGGTCATGGCCATAGGCTTCCAGGCCGACGCCCGGTGCTCTGGGCGTGCCATCGGGATACCAAATCTGCCACCCCGCAGAAAACAGATGTCCCATGACCACATTGTGGGGACCATTGTCGGGGTGCATCTCCGCCATGGCAATTAAGGAAGCTGCGACGTAGGCCCCACCGGGTATGGTGTTTCCATCGCCCCCCTCCAGCGAACAATTGATGGAACGGTTCCACTCAGAGAATATCAATGGCGTATCGACCGGATACCCGTAAAAGGCAAAGAGTGCTTCCCAATTCGCACTTGGCTTAGCATGCACCTGATTCTCGAAACTTTGTGGGCGCACTGCATAATTATGGGGCGAGACAAAATCCATGGGCACATCAAAAGTCTGGGCATTGGCCCAGAAATCGGTCATGCCTGTGCTGGCACTGGGGCCGATGTTTAAATTCGGGAACAGGGGCTTTATCGCGGCATAGCACTTGCCATACAACTGCAAGGCTTCAATGTCGGTTCCGTTCCAGAACTCGTCAATATAAAACTCATTCCAGATTTCACAGTATTTAATATCATAATAAAAGCCATTGTCCCAACCATCCAGATAATGCATCATGATGCGCTTGGCGACCTGGGCAAATACATCGAAATCCTCTGGCTTGTGATCCGTTTTAAGCGCGTTATCACAGCCCAGATCCAGATGGATTTTCCCATTGGCCGGGGGACCGATGCGTATATAGGTTTCGGTGACTGCCATCTGTGCAGCGACCCCCAGGTTCGAAACGGTCCAATCATAATTGGCCGGGTCCGTGGGGTCTTCGCCGATAAAGTCGGGCCAGGGCTTCCATACATTCTGTATGTCCAGCGGGCCACCCCCATGGGTGCGCGCCTGGGGAACATTGGCATAGGTGAAAGCAGCACTGAGATCGGTGTCCGGGCCACCAGCACAGGGCTTTGCGTCGGGAAAGCGAATGGGCCCGTTGTTCACCCCGTGAATCGCCGGAATGACGCCATCCACCGTGCCGGCATCGACGGTTACCGTCTCCGCAAAGCCAGAGAAGGTAAAGACGAGTGTCAACACATAACAACAAAATTTAAATATTTTCACTACAGATTCTCCTTGATTTCATGATGCCCGGGCGTAAACCCATTTCTAGTGTTTACGGTATAGATACACCAGATTACATCAAGTGGTTTGTTTATTTTGTAGTGCTCTACCCAGATCGGACAGTGGATCCGAGTATACTGGACTGTCAAAAAGGAGCATGCATTATGGCGAAGTATCAGAAAAGCTATGATAGGACCTTTAAGTTAGAGCCATGTGTAAACGGCGGACTAGAAGTGCAGCACTCTTGTTAGACTTCTGTGGTATAAAGT
>CALAXS010000830.1 GCA_937895305.1 uncultured bacterium | reverse complement strand
GCCATTGAACTCGATGAAGTCGTCATAGGCGATCACTTCTGCGCGAATGAAACCATCCAGGGTATTGAGTTCATGACTGAACCGGAAGTGGGCGACAAGGCCCTCATTTGTGACGCGTCCTCCAACTTCCTGTCCATGCCCATCGACATCACCAAGTACGCCATGCTCTATGCGGGTGCCCAGAAAAACGTAGGGCCTGCAGGCGTTGCGGTCGTCATATTACGTGACGATATGCTGGAGCGGGTGCCGGACGGCCTGGCTTCTTTACTGGATTACAAGGTCATCGCCGAGGGTGATTCGCTGGTCAATACGCCCCCTTGCTGGGGCATTTATATCATCAGCCTGACGACGCAGTGGATGCTGGATCAGGGCGGTCTGGCGGGTATCAAGCTGCTTAACGACGAAAAGGCCAAACTTATTTATGACGCTATCGACAACAGTGGCGGCTTCTACAAAGGCCATGCCACGACGGATTGCCGTTCTAACATGAACGTAACTTTCACCCTGGCGAATAGCGACCTGGAATCTACTTTCGTAGCGCAAGCCACTGCTGCTGGTCTGGATGGCCTACAGGGCCACCGTTCAGTGGGGGGCTGTCGTGCTTCTATATATAATGCCATGGAAAAGGCAAGTTGTCAGGCGTTGGTCGACTTCATGGTCGCATTCCAGCAAAAAAACGGATAATTACTCATGAGTAAGAACAAACTTGTTATCGGCATGCCTGCGGGCTCGCTGGCCGATCCCAATCGTGGTGGCAATCTCATAGACCTGCTGAAGGCAGCAGGCTTCCCCGCCAAGGGTTATGACAAGGGCGGGCCTACCTCCTTTCCTATCCACAGTACCCTCGTGGGCTGGGATGGTCGTCCCCAGGAATTTGGCTCACAGCTCGCCTTGAGCGAAGTGGACATTGCCATTGCAGGGGACGACTGGGTGAAGGAGCGGGTGCTGGAATACAAGTACGAGTACGGACAGGACATCGAACTGGAAAAAGTCCTCTCCCTGGAACGGGGTGACGTGCGTATCGTCATCATCGCGAATCCGCTGAAAGGTGGACTGGACTTTGATGCCTGGCTTCGTGAGTTGCTTACGAAACAGCCGCTGGTGACCATGGTCTCGGAAATGCCGTACCTGGCCCTGGATTGGTTCCAGAACAAAATTAAAGCACTGGGCTTTGAGAACAGCCACAGTGGATTTTCCGTACAGAAATACCGTACCCCGCCCAAGATTGATGCGGGTATTGTGGTCTATGAAGCCTGGGGTAAAACCGAGGCCAAGGTGGTGAATGAAGCGGTAGACTTCGGTCTGGAAATCACCCAGACCGGTAGCGCTATTCGTAACTATGGCCTCCAGATCGTGGAAGAAGTCATGCACTCGGAAACAGGTATCTGGGCCAATCCCAAGCTCAAGGAGAACGCGGAGAAGTATGACCTGGCAAAGATGTTCCTGCTGAACCTTTATGGTTCGATTTTCGCTGAGAACAAAGTCCTCCTCTTCTTCAACGCCCGCAAAAAAGATTGCGATACGGTGCAGCAATACCTGAAGGACAACGGACTCTTTGGCGATGAACCCACCATGAATGAAGGTGCGAACTTTATCGAGTTCAGTGTGCAGATGGATACCATGAGTTCAGCGCTGCCGTTGGCGAAGGTACGCTATGAACTGGCAAAGCTCGGCGCGACGGCCATCGAAACCGTGCCGCTGGAATCTTGCATCCCCGGAGAAGACGCTATCGACTTCTAGTGGTGTGATTTGTATTTAAGGGAATTTATTTATTCCTCCCAATGTTCTCT
>CALAXS010000829.1 GCA_937895305.1 uncultured bacterium | reverse complement strand
TGAATATGGCCTCGAAGGCATGCACAAATATTGGTCTCATACCCTGGGTGAGGAAGGTGGCGAGACCAGGCTGAGTCTGTATGACGATATGTTTATCATCGACATACACGATTGTCCCTCGGCACGGCTCATCCATAAATCAGGGCGTGTGAAGCCCTACGAGAAATACTGCGAGCATTGTCGCTGGCTCTATCCGCCACTCATCGAAAAGTTCGGCTATAAGGTGGATTTTGACCTCATAAGTTGTGAAAAGGGGCGGTGCCGCATGACGGTAGAAGAAGCGGATCGCGACTGAGCCAGTACGCAGCTTGCGCCTCTAAATTTTATTGCGTAGTATGGTGCAATAATTCTCACTTGAAAAAAACATAGCATCAGGAGAAGAACATGCTCACCCCTATACTCATCGGCCTCCTAAGTCTCGGAGCCACCACCAGCGTAGAAGCACCCCAACGCCCGGTGCCCATCATCTTTGACACCGACATGGGCAACGACGTAGACGATGCCCTGGCCCTGGGCGTGATCCATGCGCTCGAAAGTCGTGGCGAATGTAATCTACTCGGTGTCACCCTCACCAAAGACCACCCACTGTCTGCGCCTTATGTGGATCTGGTGAATACCTTTTATAACCGGGGCGATATCCCTATCGGCGTAGTGAAAGACGTACCCACCAGAAGCGATAGCAAATTTACCGTTCTCGCAGAAACAAAGGACAAGGGTAAACTCCGTTACCCCCATGACCTGCGCAGTGGGGATGATGCGCCTGATGCGACAGTGGTATTGCGCAAACTCCTCGCCAATGCGGAAGACAATACGGTAGTCATCGCACAGGTCGGATTTTCGACCAACCTCGCGCGGCTCCTCGATTCTGAAGCGGACAATCACTCAGACCTTAACGGCCACGACCTCATAGCAAAAAAAGTACGACTTATTTCGGTCATGGCCGGAGCCTTTGAACCTATCCACGACAAAACACACAAAGAGTATAACGTGGTAAAAGACATCCCGGCAGCACAGGCCCTTGCTGATCGCTGGCCCACACCCATCGTCTACAGCGGTTATGAAATCGGACTCTCCATCACCTACCCTGCTATCAGTATCCTCAACGACTATAGCTACGTGGAGCACCATCCTCTTGCAGAGGCGTATCAACTCTATAGCCCTACACCCCATGAGCGGCCCACATGGGATCTCACCAGTGTTCTCTGGGCTGTCCGTCCTGACCGGGGGTACTTCAGTCTTTCTACCGCTGGTGAGGTTACCGTCGATAACGAGGGTGTCAGCACCTTTAAAGCCAAAGAGGGTGGGATGCACTATTACCTCATTGCGGACAAGGTACAAAAAGCGGTCGTTCGCGAGACCCTCGCAATTCTATCCAGTCAACCCCCGGAAGATGATTGATGTATAAACTCTGTTTATCCTTATTTATTTTCCCTCGTTCCCAAGCGTGTTGCGTGTGCGGCTCCGCACCTTGGGAATGCATACTCCGAGGCTCTGCCTCGGAAAAAACGCGTATTCAACCTGGCGTTCTACGACTTCAGTACCTACATAAATCAGGAATGTAAACGCGGAGATTCCCGCCTTCGCGGGAATGACACGCTTTTTAGGAATCAATAATGCGAACAGAAAACCAATCGGGACCACACTCTTTTAAGTATATTGCTACGCTATGCTGCTTGTCCCTGTTACTCCCCATCGTCACACATGCCGAAATCGATCTTATGTCCGACACCTGGGTCGCCACCGATGCCCTGGGTCGTGAAGTGCCGGGACATGATGAAGTGGGTCCACCCAGAGAAGACAAGTGGGTAGGTATTTTCTATTGGACCTGGCATATCCCGCGTGGTGATGGCACGGGACCCAATGACAACACCAAGATTCTGGCGACTGCGAAGGATGGCAAGGTGGACTGGCCCAATAACGGGGTACCCCACCACTGGGGTGAACCTGAACTGGGCTATTACATGATGACCGACCCCTTCGTAATTCGTAAGCACGCAAGTATGCTCTCCGATGCCGGGGTAGATGTGGTCCTCTTTGATACCACCAACCCACCCCATACCTGGAAAAACGAATATGAGGCCCTGTGCAAGACCTATACCGAAATGCGGGCGGAGGGCAACAAGACGCCGTCTATCGGATTCATCTGTCCCTTCGGTGATCCCACACCTGTGCTGAATCGGGTATGGGAAGATTTGTACAAACCGGGTTTATGGAAAGATCTCTGGTTTCAGTGGAAGGGTAAGCCCTTCATTCTCGCGAACAAGGAGTATGTGAAGGACCCGGAGCAACTGGAATTTTTCACTTTTCGTCGGCCTATGCCCGATTACTGGGTAGGTCCCACCGGACCGGAACAGTGGAGCTGGCTGGAAGTATTCCCCCAGCATATATTCATGGACAAGGACGGCAATCCCGAACAGATGAGCGTGGGTGTGGCCCATAATGCCCTGCCCGATACGCCGGGTCCTGCGCCCATGTCGCATAAGGACGGCGCCATGGGACGAAGCTGGCACGATGGAGCACGGGACACGCGCGAAGGGGCAGTCCATCTAGGCCTCAACTTTCAGGAACAATGGGACCGTGCATTGGAAGTGGACCCTGAGTTTGTTTTTGTGACCGGGTGGAACGAATGGATAGCAGGGCGTTACCAGAAATGGTCTAAATACACCGACGATGAGTCTTATTACCCCGGAGGCATGTTTGTGGACCAGTACAACCACGAATACAGCCGCGACTGCGAACCCATGGTGGGGGGCCACACGGATAATTACTACTATCAACTGGCCAGTAATATACGAAATTTTAAGGGGGCACGGAAGGTGCCAATAGCCCGGGATATCGACATTGGCAATACACTGTTTAATGAAAAAACATGGTTCTTGCCTAGTCGCGATTATAGGGATACCATTGGCGATATTACGCATCGTAATCACATAGGCTATGGCACTGTTCGCTACACCAACACGACAGGACGTAACGATATTGTAAGTTCTCAAGTCAGGCATGATAAAGAATCGATACAAATTATGGTGGAGTGTGCAGACATCATCACCCCCGAAACTGATTCCATGTGGATGCTCCTGTTTATCGATGCTGATCAGGATGCAAGCACGGGGTGGCTTGGCTATGACTACTTAATAAACCGGGATCGCCTCAAAGACCAATATTGTTCAATTGAACGCTGGCACAAGGGCGCCTGGAAAAAATCAGGTAAAGCACGAATCAGCACTG
>CALAXS010000828.1 GCA_937895305.1 uncultured bacterium | reverse complement strand
CAACATCTTGAGATGCTAGCACTTAGACACTCCTGTGTCAAACTGGGGCACTGGAAAAAGTTGCATAAAATATCCCCCCGCTGGCATCATGAGACCCAAGGTTTATCGGGTATAAACACCAATCAACAGGAAACAACCACCCCATGCGCCAGCTTAAATCTATAACCACGCTTTTCGTCACTCTATTCCTTCTGGGGCAACTCCTAACAGGGTGCAACCCGCCAGGAGACACTCGCACAGTACCTGTTCAGGAAAGTACCACGGCAACAGCGAAGACCTGGACTATCGGCATGAGCCAGTGTAATCTCGGCGAACCCTGGCGTGTACAAATGAACAGTGATATTAAACGTGCTGCCGATGCTCTGGACAATATACAAGTCATCTTTAAAGATGCCCAAAACGATACCCTCAAGCAGCGCGCCCATATTGAAGAATTCGTTTCCCAGGGCGTTGACCTGCTTATCATCAGTCCTAAAGAAGCAGCACCCCTGACCCCACCGGTTGCCAAAGCCTATCAAGCCGGCATCCCCGTCATTGTGCTTGACCGGGCTGTGAACGGTGAAGAATTCACCATGTTCATTGGGGCCAACAACACAAACATCGGCGAAGCCGCAGGTAACTGGGTAAACAAAACGCTGGAAGGCAAAGGCAAAATCGTTGAACTGAAGGGGCTTATGACCAGCATTCCAGGCCATGACCGACACAATGGTTTCATGAAAGGTATTGAAGGCAGCGCTATCGAAATCATCTTCGATGCCGATATGCAATGGCTCGAACCCAATGCCCGCAAAGAAATGGAATCCGCCCTCGCACGCTTTGAAGACATCGACCTCGTCTATGCCCACAATGACCCCGGTGCCCACGGTGCATACCTTGCATCAAAAGCCGCAGATCGCGAAAAAGACATCATCTTCGTTGGTATCGATGGTCTGCCCCACGAAGGCCTCGCCTATGTAGAGCAGGGTATTCTCGGTGCTACCTTTGAATATCCAACGGGCGGTGCCGAAGCGATTGAATACAGTCTGAAAATCCTCGCAGGGGAAACAGTACCCAGGCACCTCACGCTGTCCTCCAGGGTTTACACCAAGGAAAACCTTGCCACAGGTGGAGAAAAAATCGGTGGCGAATAGTCCCATGTGCCATACCTGCACTCCAAGGCTCAACAGTGCTGTGTCCATGTTGATGGCTTTTTTCTGCATGCTTGTACTGAGTGCATGCACACCTTCCATCCATGATCTCGTGGGTAACGCACCAGCCGAGGAAGTTAAAACACTGCTGGAGAAACACCCCGAGCGGGTTCACGACATCAATCCTCTAGGTCAAGGACCCCTCCATTATGCGGTTATGTACAAGCGTATGGACCTCATGCCATTACTGCTGGAAAAAGGCGCGGATATTGACCTGGCTGACAATACGGGCATGACACCCCTGCATGTCACTGCGCTCTATGGTCGGCGGGAAGCAACCCGGTGGCTTCTGGATCAGGGCGCAAGCCTGGAGGCCCTGGATATGTTTGGGGATACCCCCGTTCATACGGCTGCAGCTTTTGATCAGGGGGGGGTACTCAAGGTACTCATTGATGCGGGTGCCGCATTAGACCCGAAGAACAAGGCTGGCAAGACACCACTGGAACTTGCACAACACTATGATCGCGACCGCACCGCCCAGTACATCCAGAAACTCAAGTCCTAAAGTTAAAGCCGAGGTAAACCCAGATGACACGCTCCCAGGGGCAAGGCCTCATGCTACTGCTGCTTGCAGTGCTCCTATGGAGCACCGTGGAAGTCGTCATTCGCGATATTCACCATCTGATAGGCCCAATACTTCTGGCCTGGATACGATTCGCATTGGGTACCGTACTTCTTTTACTGCTGCTGCCCTTTGAACTGAAACGCAAAAAGCTCCGCCTCAATAGACAGATCATCATGATGGCCTCCTGGCTTTGCATGCTTGGCATCGTCATTTGCGCGATTACTTTGCAATATGCGCTGAAATATGCCGGCGCAGGGGTCGTCGCCACTGTCTATGGCACCTCTCCCCTTATGGTCTTTATCCTTTCCTGGCTTCTATTATCCGAACCACTCACCAAAGCGCGATTTATGGGCGTGCTACTCGGTTTTATCGGTATCGTTGTACTCAGCAGTTCCCAACCCTCCGAGACTTTTTCCTTCATCGGCCTTGGTCTCATACTTCTCAATATCTTCTGTTTCGCTACATTTACCGTGTTGATTAAAAAGTGGGCTGGCCCATACGCAGGCCTACCCATTACCGCCCTATGCTTCCTCTTTGGGAGTGTATATATGGCTCCTATGGCGCTTTGGGAGGGCGACTGGGCGGCCCTTGAGCAGTGGCAATCCCTCTTCTGGCCAGTCCTTTACCTTGGTATCGGGTGCACAGGGCTTGCCTACCTCTTCTATTTCATGGGGATAGAGCGGGTTGATGCGACCCAGGGCATCAGCGTCATTCTTCTTAAACCGCCCCTGGCTACCGCGCTGGCCGCAGTTGTACTCAATGAACCCATCACCTTGAATCTGGTCGGTGCGCTGGTCCTCATCCTTAGCGGGTTGCTCCTGGTCTATCGTGAAAATATCTCATATCGCAACCGTGTGGTACCCAGGGCTACCTGAATTGCTATACTATCCCCTAGGCAATGGAAGTACGTTATATGACGATAGATAAATCCGAAGTGAGTATATACACCGATGGTGGCTGTGAACCCAATCCCGGCGTGGGTGGGTGGGCTGCAATTCTGGTTCATGGACGACGGGAGAAGGAGCTTTCCGGCGGTGCACAGGAAACCACCAACAACCGTATGGAAATGACCGCCGCGATTCAGGCCCTCTCCTCCCTGAAGCACCATTGTGTGATTCATATCTATACAGATTCCCAGTATCTTAAAAACGGTATAACACAATGGATGAAGAACTGGAAACGCAACAACTGGAAAACGCGATCAGGCCCGGTCAAAAACAAAGATCTCTGGCTGGAACTGGATGACCTTGTGCAGCATC
>CALAXS010000827.1 GCA_937895305.1 uncultured bacterium | reverse complement strand
GCAGATCAACAGTAGGATCAAACTTGCCATCAGCCGAAACATCATATAGCTCTACAACAACCTGTTCGAGGAAAGTGGGATCCTTCACTACAATCCAGGGGCTGCCATCTACCGGTACACCGCTACGCAAGGTTAAGGTGGGACCTGCGGACCCGGTAATTTCAAACGATTCCACACGGCCGTTCGATCCGGCACCTGGCAGTTCGCTGAGACCGATAAGGTAACAACCCGTGACCTGAGTAGATACGAAGGCACCACCCACAACAAAGGGTGAGCCTACTGTTTCAGCCATAACGCCTACTGTGAAGGCACCGCCTGCTACACTGCCTGATGTGCCTTGCGCTATAAGATTATCCGGCCGGTTGGTGGAAACATCAATACCGAGCGTTGCAAAGGGCGGTTCGTCGGGGGTAATGAGCGGGAAATTGGGATCATTGAAACCGTCTGTAATCACTTCAAGACGGGCGGGCACGCTCATTTCGATCATGTCATGACCATAGAAGTTATAGACCGAGTTTTCTTCATTGTTGTGCTTATAAAAATCTGCCGTTACAGGATACGCGCCGGGAGAGAAATTCAGTCCGGCGATTTGTGCGCCAAGACCGACACGTGAAGGCAGGCGAGAGGGGATTATGCAGCGGAACTGTTCAAATGCACTACCCAGTTCAGACGTATTGATCGCGATAAACAAATCATCGCCAAGGTTGCCCGGTCGTGATACTGCCTTGTTGCTACCACCAGCTTCTTCATCGTCAGTATCTTCTGCAATATAGGATTTTGAGGCATGGTAAGCAGGAAGATCCGTGTCGTTCACCTGGAGGATAGTCGGCCCTCCTATTGAAGAACCCGATTTAGCATTCGCGTTTGCAGCCAGATCGTCAGCATTCGGAAGTGCCCATTTATTCAAAGGCCGTATTCCCAGCACCCAGGCCAAATCACTGAGGCCATCCCATCGTGTCGCATCATCCGTGGTGTCATCATCAAAATCGGTAACTGTAATCCCATCGGAAAATATACCATCGCCACTCAAGTCGTCGGGTACGGTGTCGCCATCAATGTCAACAGGCTCTGGGTTGAGTTTCCATTCGAGCGTATTGGGTTCCAGGGCTACAATCCGGTCATTACCCAGCTCATCCGGTGTGAATGTGCCACTACTATCGGCATCTTCGTAAAGCAGTACGCCGGAACTGGGGAGAATACCATTGGGATCCAGCAGTGCCAGGTCATTGGGCTCGAAATCCGGGCCCCAGAATGCCACGGTAATTTTATTTAAGGATATTGGTGTAAAGGAATTAACGATGGGATCTTCTGCGCCAGCCAGATTAATACCCAACATACCTATAGGCACACTGTCGATATTCGCGTGCTGCTTGAGCAAACGGGCTGCGCGGGAAGCACCCGTTATAGAATCCGGTGCACCAAAAGAGTCACCAGGCCCGGCAATCCAGTCGTCTCTGCGGGGGTAAGAAGCCCTGCGATTTACATTCTCAACAATCATCCAAGCGCCACGGGAAACGGGTGCACTGGTTGTGTCCACACCAAAGGGATAAATGGGGAACGTAGTATCTTCATCAATATATGCACCGTGACCCTTATCCAGGACCAGTCCAACACCCGTTACACGGGTAGGCGCTTCAAGCCGTTTGATTCTGTAGCGTTCACCCCGCTGGTCAATCAGCCAGGCACCGACAAAGGTACTGACATCCAGCCCGGCAAGATTGTCTTCCAGCACAAACATGTATTCATCTGTCGCATAGGTACGGTGGCTATTGGATGTTTCCGGGCTAATATATTCTTCGTTAACCATGTCGCCCGTATTCAACATGTAACAGGAACTGGTAGAACCAAAGGCCAAAGTACTATCCAGGTTAGGCCAGTTTCTATAGCGGGGTAAGGTGGTCTGCTTGTGAGGGTGTGCGAAAAAGAAGGAGCGAGGCTCTTCCAGTGTCGTATCAATACCATCACCATTCACCTCACATGGCACCGTTTCAAAGGCATATTGAATTGAGGTTAAAGAATCATTTGTGAGTGGAAACGCACCTGAAGTG
>CALAXS010000826.1 GCA_937895305.1 uncultured bacterium | reverse complement strand
GGGATGCCTTCAGGAAAAAGATAAAGTTTTGACCCTTTTCACCTTTCACGGGTATCATAGGGAACCCTTTGGCAGGAATCCCTGTTATAAAATAATACGCCCGAAACTAATCGGGCAAAGATTCAGGAGTAGTTCTCATGGTAAAAAATATAATTACCCTCTTGGTAGTAGTCGGTGTTGTGGGGGGAGTGACCCTCTTTAACAGCAAATACGAACCCAGCCGGATAAAAAAAGAAAAGATGGAAGAACAAATGGCTGCTGCTAAGGAACTGGAAGCAGCGATGGCTGAAGAAGAAAAAGTCGCTTTGGAAAAAGCAATCGAGGAGGTGAGAGCCAAGAATGCTGAGGATACCATTGTGATCGCAAAGGCTGATACCGAAGCCGCAACGGTGGACGCTGCATTAGAGACGCCCCCGGTGGAAACACCAGCAGAAGCCCCTAAACTGGAAGTCATCAAGGATTGGCCTGCTTCCGCGCCCGACACCTACAAGCTCCTGTTCGAGTGTAGTACCGGTGACTTTGTGGTGGAATGTCACAAGGCATGGGCACCCCTGGGTGCAGACCGTTTCTACCAGCTCAACAAGGAAGGCTACTACAATGGATGTCGTTTCTTTCGCGTGTTACCCGGCTTCATGGTGCAATTCGGAATCAATGGCGATCCGAAAATTTCTGCACCCTGGAAAAATGCAAACCTGAAAGATGACCCCTTGGTTGAGGGAAACAAGACGGGCTACATCACTTTCGCAAATAGCGGACCGAACAGCCGAAGCACACAGGTCTTTATAAACTATGCCAACAACCATAACCTGGACAAGTATCAGGGCTATGGATTCCCGGCATTCGGCAAAGTGATTCTGGGCTTTGAAAATGTGCAGGCCATCAACCCGGAATACAAGGAACGACCAAACCAAGGTCTTATCCATACACGGGGGAATGCCTATTTGAATGAAGCCTTCCCGAAACTGGATTTCATCAAGAAGGTTTCCCTCATTAAATAACGTACTCTAAATGGACCCGAAGGTGATGTGCCAACGGGTTCCTTTGCTTTTTTGAAAGGAGCGAGAAATGGCACGTGTAAAACTGGAATGTTCCAACGGGGACATTGTATTGGATATTCATGAAGACTGGGCCCCCCTGGGCGTGGCACGATTTAAGGAACTGGTAGAGGGCGCTTTGCTCGACGAATGCCGCTTCTTTCGTGTTGTCACCCAACCCCGACCCTTTGTCATTCAGTTCGGCATCAACGGCGACCCCGAAGTGTCTGCGGTCTGGCGCGAGAAGACCATTAAGGATGACCCTGTAAAATCGAGCAATACCGAAGGCACCTTCTGCTTTGCTACGGCCGGGGCCAACACCCGCACCACCCAGTTCTTTATTAATCTGAGCGACAACTCCTTCCTCGACGGCCAGGGTTTCTCGCCCATCGGTGAAGTAGTGGAAGGCATGGACGTTGTCCGGTCTATCTGCGACGCCTATGGTGAAGCACCGGATCAGGGTATGATTCAGAGCAAGGGTAACGAATACCTCAAATCCAAATTCCCCGACCTGGACTACATCAAGAGTGCAACGCTCGAAGACTAAAGCATACAGTACAAGCTCAATCAAAAACGCCAGGGGCAATTAGCTCTTGGCGTTTTTTTATTGATTGATACAGAAATAAACCAGCTTAACGCAGAGACGCAAAGAACGCAGAGGGGGAGGGGGTGACCGTAGCAACTATCAGAACTAACATGTCAGTAAGTCAAGAAACCTTGTCATTCCCACGAATGGGAATCTCCGCGTCAGCATGCTTAGCCCATATAGGCACTGAGGCCGTAGTATTTCCGGTTGCACGTGCCCGCTTTCCGAGGCAGAGCCTCGGGGTATGCGTACCCAATGGAGCCTGCGGTGTTCCCTTTTCTTCAAAAACACCCAAGGTGTTGCACTTCAACTTTAAATCTGCGCCTATATAAAGCGTGCCATTGGTTTTGCTGGCCATAATATATACAGCAGGTTGCTTCACCAGATTTTAGTCCTCTGGATTCCTGCCTTCGCAGGAGTGACAATATGGGCTATGCTTTGAAGTGCTCTGCTCATGATGTCAGCGAATTAGGAAGCGCCTACCCATCAACACTCCAGTTACCTTTTGCTGCATCTCCCCTCTTCTTCTTTCCCCATTTGTGCCCTTTGTGATGAGTACTCCCGTTATTCCCCTGTTGCCAACACCAGCTTCCCCTCCTCCATACCCACCGATACGGTCCCGCCCTTCACCAATTTACCAAAGAGTAATTCGTCCGCCAGGGGTGTCTCGATTTCCTGCTGTATCAGCCGCGCCAGGGGTCGCGCGCCATACTTATCGTCATAGCCTTCCGTTGCTAACCAGCGCAACGCTTCATCGCTAATTTTCATTTCCACCTTTCGTGCACTCAGACGCACACGCAATTCTTCCAGAAATTTCCCCACCACCTGCTCGATAATGGCAATAGGCAAGCGATCAAAATCCACGATTGCGTCAAGGCGATTTCTGAATTCCGGGGAGAAGGCTTTTTCGATAGCCTTTTTGCTCTTGTGCGCACTGTCATCGCCATCCGTACGGAATCCCAGACTGGCACTGGCCATCTCGCGGGCACCGGCATTGCTGGTCATGATAAGAATCACATTGCGAAAATCCGCCTTCTTCCCCATGTTATCCGTAAGCTGTGCATTGTCCATAACCTGTAGCAAAATACTGAAGAGGTCTTCATGGGCCTTTTCGATTTCATCCAGCAGCAGGACGGTATAGGGATTACGGCGAATCTCGTCGACCAGCAGCCCACCCTGATCAAAGCCCACATAGCCCGGTGGCGCACCAATAAGGCGGGACACGGCATGTTTCTCCATGTACTCGCTCATGTCATACCGTGCAAAGTGATTGCCCAGAATCAACGCCAATTGACGGGCAACCTCGGTCTTGCCCACGCCCGTCGGCCCGGTGAACAAAAAGGTACCAATAGGTTTTTCCGGTCGTCCCAGCCCGGCACGGGAGCGCTTGATGGCCCGGGTGACCTGCTCAATAGCCGCATCCTGCCCGAAGACTACCCCTTTCAAATCCCCTTCGAGGGAACCCAGCTTCTCCTTATCAGAAGATGACACACTACGCGCGGGAATCTGCGCCATCTCAGCAACAATCTTTTCAATGTCCGATGGGCGAATGGTCTTGCGACCTTCCTTCGATTCAAGACGTACCTGTGCCCCTGCCTCATCCAATACGTCAATCGCCTTATCCGGTAGAAAGCGGTCGTTAATATGTTTGGATGCCAGGTCCGCAGCTGCATGCAATGCGCTGGTGGTAAATCGTATACCGTGGTGTTCTTCATAATACGGTTTGAGTCCACGAAGAATACGCACGGTTTCTTCTACCGAAGGTTCATTCACATCAATTTTCTGGAAACGTCGCGCCAGTCCGCGATCTTTTTCAAAATGCTGCTTGTACTCTTCATAGGTAGTAGAGCCGATACATCGCAATTCCCCTGAGGCCAGAGCGGGCTTCAGTAAGGTGGAAGCATCCATAGAAGATTCCGACGTAGCCCCTGCCCCGGACAGCGTGTGAATCTCGTCAATGTAAAGCACCACATCGTCGAAATCATTTAATTCCTGAAGGAGTGCCTTCAATCGCTGCTCAAAATCACCGCGAAACTTGGTACCCGCCAAAAGCCCGGCAAGATCGAGGGAGACAATGGTCGTGTTTTTCAGGGCACTGGGTACCTGGCCCTCGTGGATACGCAGAGCAAGTCCTTCAGCCAGGGCTGTTTTCCCCACACCGGGCTCACCAACAAAGATAGGGTTGTTCTTGCGACGACGACACAAGACACGGATACAACGGTGAAGCTCTGCATTGCGACCGATGAGCGGATCAATGTCCCCTGCTGCGGCCTTTTTATTCAGGTTGGTGGTAAAGGTATCCAGCGCAGTTTTTCGTCCCGTCCCACTGCTTCGTGGCAGAGCCTCATCCTCATCCTCATCCAAATCTTCGTCCATATCCACAATGTATTCTTCTTTACTTACACCATGGGATATGTAATTCAGCACGTCCAGACGGGTGGCCCCTTCCTGAAACAGAAAGTGCGCCGCGTGGCAGTCCTCTTCTTCAAAAATTGCGGCAAGTATATCCCCCGCATCCACCACATCCTTGCCGGAGTATTGAACATGACCGAAGGCCCGTTGCATAAGCCGTTCAAAGGACGGGGTCTGCTGTAAAATCGGCGCGCGATCCGTCTCCAGACTTTCCAGTTCCTCCTTGAAAAAATCTTCCAGTTTCCAGCGCAACCCTTCCAACTGAACACCCACATTCTCCAGCACCTCGCGCCCATAGGGATCACTCAAAATTGCATAAAGCAAATGCTCCACACAAAGGTATTCGTGTTTACGGCGACGGGCCTCTTCGAGGGCCGCACCCAGTGTCGCTTCCAATTCTTTACT
>CALAXS010000825.1 GCA_937895305.1 uncultured bacterium | reverse complement strand
TGCGCCTCGGGTGACAACGAGTGTGCCTATTCCTGACAGCGAATCGGAAACGTTATATAAGGTAGTTTTAACATCATCCGATCCAGGTAAAAGCGCAGGTGGCTTTGGAGGTGGATCGAGCTCGGGTGGCTTTGGAGGCGGAGGTGGAAGTCCTGACGGGAGTAACAAAACAGTTAATAAATTATCTACGTTTTTTAAGGGTAATTCGCCATTGGCAGTCACAATGAATGGTTTTTTGGAGGGAATTCAAGAGGAAGGTATACATGGCAAGCCAGCATTTATTGCGGATGTAACGGATATTTTTGGCGAAGCGTCGACAGAAGAAAGTATTCCGGAGGGTGCAGTGAATGGGATTTGGATGGGGATAGTGATGCGAGAATGGAATGCCGCTGATGTGGTTGCGAAGCTGGCCTATGGGGTAGGTAATAACACAGGTAGAACAGAATTGTCCCCGATTATGAAGCGAAGCCGTACGGTTGACCGAATTTTTGAGTACAACACGAGTACATTCAATTCGGCACCCATTCAATACAATGAGCGCTTTGTAACGTGGTGGCGGTCAGAAAAGAACGGGGAGTATCGGATTCTGATTGTGGAGGTGGCACCTCAGTATGAAAAAGAAGCACCCTATGATGTTGAGTCTGCACCCGACGCCGAATAACCCCAGGTGTCGATGCCGATGGACCAGTGTTTTTGGACGGTGGCGATGTCCTCGGGGTCCATGGCGAATTGGTTTTTGGTGAAGGTGCCTTGCTGGTGGAGGTAGGTATTCATGGCATCGTGGGCGGGGGTCCAGTCGGGCAGGTTGAGGTGGCTGTATATTTTTTCCATGGTGGGGAGAGGGGCATCGTCGAGTTCCTCATAGGGGATTTCGATGAAGTTTTCAGGTGGAATTTGGTCGCGGGTATCGATGAACCGTTGCATGAGCAAAGGATAAGTCTGGACAACGTTGTTTTTAATTTCTGCGTCGGTGAGGGTGTGGAGTCCGATTTGGCGGATGACGGCGTGGTGGAGTTTGATGGTGGATTTATAGACTTCGTAGGGGTTGCGGTGGATGTGGATGAATTTTGCGTAGGGGTAAAGTTTCAGCAGTTGGGGGATACGTGCGGTGTTACAGGGGTTCTTGAGTATAAGGCGGTGGCCTTTGGCGGCGTAGGAGGCTTTTTTGAGGGTGGTGGTGTAGGCGTTTTCCCAGCCTTGACGTTCTTCGTTGGTGATGGTGTCGAAGAGGGTGTATTTGTGGAAGAGCTCCATCCAGTTGCGGGGGAAGTACCAGCCAATGTAGGGGGAGTGGGGGGAGTGGTTGCAGATGGCCATGTCTTCTTCCTGGGGAGAAGATTGGGAGAGGTGTACCTTGTCCATGGGGCGGGTGTCCGGGGTAAAGCGATTGAAGAGGGGCTTGAGGGTGTGGAACCCGACGAAGTAGGCACTGGGCATGACGGCCTGAAAGGTGTCGAGGTAGGCGAGATTGGGGTCCTGGCAGAAGAGGTTGTGGAGGTGGGTGGTGCCGGAGCGCCAGTGCCCGAGGATGAAAACGGGGGGGTGCTGGAGGGTGTGATTCTGGATGGTTTTCTGGTAGAGGAGCTTTTCGAGGAGTCGCAGAGGTGCGTTGAGTCGTGAAAAGATTTCGATGCGACCCTTCATTTTAGCGTGGGTGTCATCGATACTGTATAGGGCTTTAAGCGTATGCCAATGCCGGGTGCTATTGAGGCCCAGTGGGTGCAGCCAGGCGTGTTCGTGATTCTTCCATTCGGTGCTCAAGGGAGACTCCTTATTCCGCTTGCCGCGTGGTAAGCGTAGCAGGTTTGGTACAGGGCTGACAATGAGCTGTTAAAGCTGTACAATTACGACTTGTGTTGGAAGCTATACGAAGGAAAAATATTGTGATGGCTGGTACTCTTTCCATGAGATTCATAAGCGTAGTGTTGGTTTGTTGTGCGGGGTGGGGTTTGTTGTTGAGCGGGTGCAGTACAACGACTTTGCCACGTTTGAACATTGAGGTGCCTAAGCTTTCGTTGCCATTGCCCATTCCTTTGATTGGTCGGGGTGAGGGGGATTACCAGCACATGTCGTGGGTGAAATCTTTTGATGCCATGCATGCGAAGATGGTGGCGGAGTATCCTTATAGTGCGCAGAAGGGTGTGGATTGGGATGGGTTGTATGGGGCGTGTCGTGTTGCTGTGAAGGCGGCAGCGGCAACGAAGGATGAGGAAGGGTATTATTTGGCGGTGCGTCGTTATTTGTATGGAATTCCGGATGCGCAGGTGAAAATTTCGGTGGATCGTGATGTACGGAAAAAATTTATTGGTGGGGATTATGGATTTAGTGTGGTGCAGTTAGATGATGGGCGGGTGTTTGCGTATGAGGTGATGCCGAGGAAGCCGGCGGATCTTGCGGGGATGGAGCAGGGTGCGGAGATACTATTATGGGATGATCGTCCTGTTGAGGAGGCTTTGGTGTATGTGGATTTGTTGTGGGTCAGGTCACCATTGGCAACGGAGGAATCCCGCCGAATTGCACGTGCATATTTGTTGACGCGTGGGCCAGTAGAGCATGAGGTTGCGATTGGTTTCAGGAATCCTGGGGACGCATCGGTTCGTGTGCAGCGAATCATGGCGTGGGAGCATCTGGCGAGTGTGGAGAAGGCAATGTTGAAGGCGAAACCTGTGGATGATGCTGTACCGCTTGAGCACCAGATGGTGGGTAATGTGGGTGTTATCAAGATTAATTTTATTGGTCCGTCCATTGCGATGCCTTTTCCAATTCGTGAGTTTGATCGGTGTATGGAATTTGTATTGGCCCATAATGCGCAGGGGGTGATACTGGATCTGCGTGGGAATCCGGGCGGGGTACAGGCATTAGCTTGTAGTTTTGCCGGGTATTTTCTGGAGGATGAGGTGCTATTTAGCGATACGGCGTATGTGGGTGAGGGCGACGTTCTGGTGATTGATAAGGCGGCGAGTCTGCGTACAGAACATCAGAACCCCCATTGGACAGGACCGCTGGTGGTGCTGGTGGACCATCGGACTACAGGTGCTGCGGAGGGGTTGGCTTCGGTTTTGCAGCGTAATGCGGACGCGAAGGTGGTGGGTTTTTCCCGGAGTCAGGGTGCTTATGGTGTAACGGGTGGCGGGGTGAAATTGCCCAAGGGGCATACAGTATTTTACCCGGTGGGTGCGTATATGGATGTTGAGGGGGCGGTATTGTTGGAGGGGGATGGTGATGAACAGGGAGGTGTGAAACCTGATCATCGGGTACCCTGGACGGTTGAGGCGTTGTATTTACGTTTTGTGGAGGGAGAAGATGTGGTTATGAGTGCTGCGATCGATGTGCTTGAGGCAGTGGTTCAGAACTAGGGTTTGTTAGCGTTGTGTGTGCTCTAAGGGACGACGAATATTTGACTTGAGTCTCCAGAATATGTGACAATTATGCTCGATTTCGCGATGGATTGTCGCGTAACTCCACGGTGAATTTGTGGGGATTGAGAAGTGTTAGCTTCTTGAAGTAGGCGGGTTTCCCGCTGTAGGCCGTCAGGGTATCTTTTCAGATACTGAAGGTGGCTAAAAGGGATGTGCAGTTTCGCGTGTCGGAGCTGGTTCTTTCTAGAACGGTGGTATTCATCCCTTGCAGTATATTTTTCGACAATCAGCGTGAGCTGTCCTGCGGGACAGGGTTTAAGGATTTCAATGACTGATTCCCGTTTGGGGTGTACAACGAACACCAAGGTGTGGTTGTACCTACGGGGACTGGAGAACAATAAGCATTCTCAGGGTATCCTGGGAGAAGAAAGGATCTAACAGATGGCGACCAAGATTGGTATTAACGGCTTCGGGCGAATTGGCCGTAATGTATTCAGATTGCTCATGGCAGCAGATGACTTTGAAGTAGTCGGTATTAACGACCTTACCGATTCGAAAACACTGGCACACTTGTTGAAGTATGACAGTGTGAATGGTGTATACCCCGGCACAATCGATTCCAAAAAGGGTGCGATT
>CALAXS010000824.1 GCA_937895305.1 uncultured bacterium | reverse complement strand
GCGCCCATTGCGTCGCAAGTGGATCAAGGAAAGCGGTCCGGCTTGGGTCGTGTTGGCACCGTCTCGCGTGGCACCCGTAGGGGGTTTTTTTTTCACAGCGCTGGCACTGATATTTTATATTGCGAAACAGGCGCTGGGCTATGAGACAGATTTCCTGCGCATGGTGTTTGGGACCGTCTTTACCTTTGTGCTAAGCTACGCAGCCACTGGACTTTTTGTCTGGTTTCTCTTGATTGTCGGGGAAAGAGAGTTCCCCATCATGGAGAAAGAACACGGTCGGCGTGGCTTGGGTTCCAGTAGAGCCAAAGAGGGCAAAGTGACCATTGAACCTGTAGTTGATGAAACGGTAATTGAGGCTATGGAGCCACCGGCTGAAGAACACTGATTGGAAGTAAAAATGTTTACCGATTTTTTAAAATGTACTTTGATTGTTACAGTGACTTTATCGTCTGCGCTGGCTTTTGCCCAGGCACCCCCGCTGGCGAAGATGGATGTGGTGGAACGGTCGATACCTGCCGGACCGGTGGCTATGTTGAATGGCGAGCCCATTTCGCGGGACAAGTTTTTGTTGCTCTATCACCAGCAGATTATTTCGACGAGCCGCATACAGGGAAGCATGCCGGATGACCGCACACGGGTGATGACGGGATTGAACACCCTGGGTGAATTGTTGCGGCGTACCTTGCTGGTTCAGGATGCGGAAAAGCGTGGTATTAAAGTGGACGATGCTGTGGTGGCGAAGGAACTGGATACGCAGTTGAAACTGATTCAGGAACAGTTGAAAGAGCATGAAGGGAAGTCGGTAACGCTGGATGAAATTCTCGCGAAAGGTAAACAGACGCGGGAAGAGGCCATGACAGAGATGCGGGAGGCCATACTGATTGAGCAGATGTATGAGGTTATTGCCAAGGAAATGAAGGTGACGGTGGATAGCGCCGAAGTAAAAACTTTTTATGATGAGAACCCACGCCTTTTTACACAGCGGGGAGGCGTAAAGTTCAAGCAGATATTTATGTTTCCAAAACCGGATGCCACAAGCGCATCGGATGAGGCCTGGGCTGAGTCGGAGAAGCGCATAAGGAAAGCCCAGGCACGGATTCGTGCCGGGGAGAGTTTTGACAAGGTGGCCCGTGACATGTCGGAGTCGACTACCGGTAAACCCATGATTGATGTGGGGCCTGCAGCGATGGAGTCCCTGCCGCCGTTTTTTCAGGATGCCGCAGCTACGTTGAAGCCCAACGGCATCAGTGATGTAATGAAGAGCGATCATGGCTACCACATGATGCAGTTGATTGAAACGGCGAACGATAAAACGGTGAGTCTTGAAAAGGCGACCCCCAAGATTCGGGAGATGTTGCTGGGCCAGAAGAGCAAGGAAGCAGTGGGGGAGTATTGTCAGCCCAGATTAGAATCTTCGGAGAGCATGGAAGTGTACCTGGATCTGGAGAAGGCCCTGGCGGGGAGTGCCCAGGCGCGTGAGGCTGCAGAAGGCTCGTGAGCTTATGCGGTCTGACGATAGTACTGGCTCTATTGGCGGGGAGCGGGGGGTATCAGTGGCCACTGGATTTGAATCCAGAGTTGACATCGAGTTTCGCGGAGTATCGACCCGGTCGTTTTCATGCGGGGATTGATCTGCGAACCAATGGTATAGGCCGCGATGTTCGGGCTATTCAGGATGGCTATATATCCAGAGTGCGTTGTTCGCCATGGGGCTATGGCAAGGCGGTGTACTTGCAACTGGATGATGGGAACACGGTGGTGTATGGCCACCTGGACGACTATTATGATGCCCTGCGCAGCTATGTCCGCGAGGCGCAACACGCCAAAGAATCCTACACAGTAGACCTCTATCCCAAAGCGGGTCAGTTCAAGGTGAAACAGGGCGACATCATCGCCAAAAGTGGACAGACCGGTATTGGTGCGCCCCATCTCCATTTTGAGTTGCGTAATGGTGCACAGGAACCCATTAATCCGCGGGATGTGGGGTATAGCTGGTCGGACACCGCGCTACCGGAAATCCGAAAATTACTGGTTGCGCCCGGCGATGCCGATTCAACCGTGTCGGGCGACCTACTACCCCAGACTTTCGCTGTGACCCATCAAGGGAACGGACAATATACGTGTCCGCCTATCCAGGCTACCGGGCGTATGGGTCTTGCGCTGCATACCATGGATCCGGGAAGTGGCGGGTATAGCCTGGGTGTGCATACCCTGCGGATTCTGGATGGAGAAAAAGAGCTTTTTCGTATCGCCCATAACAAGTTGTCCTATGAGAATCATCGCAATGGTGCAGTGGCCTATCATCCTTACTTTCGTGACGAAGGCCGTTTCCTGAACTTGTGGCGCTGGTCCGGGAATGTGTGCGACATCTATGCGCAGAGTCCTGGCGATGGATGGATTGAGGTACCGGAAGGGGGCATGACATTGACGGTGGAGGCTATCGATTTTTT
Organism: uncultured bacterium; assembly: GCA_937895305.1. Classification (GTDB taxonomy): domain Bacteria; phylum Hydrogenedentota; class Hydrogenedentia; order Hydrogenedentales; family JAEUWI01; genus CALAXS01. The sequence goes on along the minus strand of CALAXS010000824.1, from coordinate 1,459 downwards.
TGGGCGTACATCGACGTTGCGCGTGCCGATTCAATCAGGAAAACCTGTGGTGTCTGTTGAGGCGAATGCTTCTACATCACAGGGTCGTGGCGCGTTGGCGTGTGTGGGTGAGTTTATGGTAGCGACGGTGCGTTTCACAGGTGCAGAGTCGGTTGCACCGACGCTGGAATTGGGGGGCCATGCGGTAGCGACTTCGCCGGGCTTTGTTCAGGTGGACAGCAAGACCTTTCGTGCTGCCATCACCCCGACAAGCACAGGGGAGCTGACGGTGAAGGTGAATCACCCCCGCATGGTGCAACACGAAGAGACGGTGGGTGTATGGGTGCGTGGTCAAGGCAGTACCTGGGCGCAAGGTGGTGTTGAGGTGAATGTTCCGGGCTCGGTGCCTTATGGCGCCCTGTATTTAAAGATGGAGTCGGTGTCGGGCTTATCGGCTACGGGGGGGCTGCGTGCACTTGGGAAGGGGTATCGAATCTGGCCAGAGGCCATGCCGCTCAATGGGGCCATTGAATTTTCCATTCCCTATCCGGAAGGGGTGCAGAATGAACGACAGGTCCATGTGTACCAGAAGACAGGGGGTGGGTGGTCCCGCGAAGATTCGCGCAAGGTGGGAAGTCGACTGGTATTCCAGACGAGCAAGCTGGGCACCTTCATGGCTCTGGAAGACAGCACCCAACCGAGTATCCGTGAAGTGTCCCCGGCACAGGGCTATGCCACACAGACGCGTCGACCCAGAATTACCGCAACAGTGGCAGATAATGCCAGCGGCATTGTAGACATCGACGTGCGTTGCGGGAACAAGTGGCTGCTTACATCGTATGATCCGGAGCGACGTTTAATTGCCTGGGAACGGGACGAGGATTTACCTTCGGGTGCACAGACGATTACCCTGCGCGTGACGGATAAGGCAGGGAACGTAGCGACGACGACGCGGAATATAACAGTTGCACAATAGGTGCAAGGAATGTGGAGGTACACCGATGGTGGATGAGCGACCCTGGACTATATATCTGGCAGGAGAGATTCATACGGACTGGCGTGAGCGGATAGTCATGGGTGCCCGTGCTGCGGAGCTACCAGTGGAATTCAGTTCGCCTGTGACCAATCATGAAAACAGCGACGAATGTGGTGTATCGATTTTAGGGGAGGAGTCGAATCCGTTCTGGAAGGATCATAAGGCCGCGAAGCTGAATGCTATACGTACGCGGACCCTGATCCAGGAAGCAGATATGGTGGTGGTATGCTTTGGGGATAAGTATAGACAGTGGAACGCGGCCTTTGATGCAGGCTTTGCCATAGCAAACGACAAGCCGCTCATTGTGATTCATCCACCAGAATTGACCCATCCCCTTAAAGAGATTGATGGGGCAGCCCAGGCGGTATGCGAACACCCTGAACAAGTGGTGAAGATCTTGCGGTATGTCACCGACGGAGAACTTTAGCCCATGGATATGTTTAT
>CALAXS010000823.1 GCA_937895305.1 uncultured bacterium | reverse complement strand
GGAACAGCCTTCTCATCTTATCTCTTGGTCCCATTGACTCAAACTGGGGATTACTGAGGAGGCGGGGTTATAGAGTTGACTGCGCCCCTTGTTGATTCGTATCCTAGTCTATTGATAATCAGGCGAAACCACCCGACCAAGGATACCCATACCATGCGCGAACGACTTGTCCCTTTGATGAAGGAAGTGCAGGACCACCTCTTTAACGAACTCGCCCCGTTCTGGCTCACCCATGGCGTGGATGAAGAATATGGCGGGTATCTGACCTACCTGGACAAGGACGGGAATCCGACAGGGGAGACGGTGAAGACGCTGGTGTGTCAGACGCGGATGATTTATTCGTTTTCGGCGGCCCATCGTGCGAATCTGGGTGAGGGTAAGTTTGCAGAGCGTGCGCGTCAGGGCGTGGAATTTTTGCTGGAGCATTTCTGGGATGATGAGTTCACAGGGTGGTATTGGACTTGCGAACAGGACGGCACGCCCATAGACCGGAGCAAGCTGACCTATGGGCAAAGCTTCGCGATTTATGCCTTGAGTGAGTACACCATGGCAACGGGGGATGAGCGTGGGCTGGGGATGGCGATTGAGACACACAAATGCCTGACAGCATTGGCGGCGGATGAGGAGCATGGGGGCTTTCGCGAGTTCAGCGAGGAAGACTGGTCACCCAAGAAGCCGGGGGTTTATGGCGGGGACCGCAAGTCCATGGACATCCACATGCACCTCATGGAAGCCTTCACCAATCTGTATGAAGCGTCGGGCGATGAAAACTATAAGGAAGATGCCTGCTACGTAATCGACCTCCTTTTTAACCATATCGTCCATCCTGAATTTGGCACAGGCCTCGCCCAGTTCGCCTTTGACTGGACCCCCTTACGGGCCATCCTCTTCAAGAACGTCTGGGGTTCGGACCGGGATGTGGAGGAGGAAGCACGACCCCTCAACAATACGAGCTTTGGCCATAACGTGGAATTCGCCTGGCTGCTGAAACACAGCATCGATATTCTCGGGCTGGATGTGGAGGTGTATCGCGAGCGCATGTGCAAACTCTATGACCATGCCTGTGCTTATGGCGTGGACTGGGAGCGAGGCGGCATCTACTGCGAAGGCCCCCACGATGGACCAGCGCGCGAAAAAAACAAAGAGTTCTGGCAGCAAGCGGAATGCATGATTGGCTTTCTCGATGGAGCCTTGCTCACAGGCGATCCGAAATATCTGGATGCCTATGAGAATGTCCATCGTTTCGTGATGGACCACGTCATCAACCACAAAGTCGGCGAATGGTATCCCCTATTCGACGAAGACAACAATCGTGTATGGGACTACATGGGCCACGCCTGGAAAATTAATTACCATACCCTGCGCGCAGCGATTCAGAGTGAAGCACGACTGGCCAAGCTCATTGCACAGGACGATGCGGTTTAAGAGACTAAAGCTGAGTGTTGAATCTATCCCTGGATTTTCAATCATAGCCAAAAAAGAGATTGCCACGTCGTCACGCCTTTGGCGTGACTCCTCGCAATGACGTGAAGTTAAACGACGTTGCTATTTGGCCTGTCATTGCGAGACGAGTGTAAACGAGGCGTGGCAATCTAACTTGGCCCAGACGATTGGACAACCTTAACAACGACCCCGCCCTACCTCGCAATGACGTGAAATAAAACGACGTTGCTATGTGCCCTGTCATTGCAAGACGAGTGTAAACGAGGCGTGGCAATCAAAGTTGGTCCAGATGATTGGACAGTCGAAGCAAGTGCTTCCCCCTCGTTCCCAAGCTCCAGCTTGGGAATGCATATCCCGGAGCTCTGCTCCGGAAAACGAGCGTGTTCAACTGGTAACGTTACGACTTTGCACCCAACCTGGGCTGGGATACTGTTGGGGGGATTCCCAATCAAGTTGGGAATGACAGGGGCAATAAAATCGTCGTTGTATTTGTTCAATCATCTGGGCCAAGCCAGATTGCCGCGTCGTCATGCCTTTGGTGTGACTCCTCGCAATGACGGGCTAGGCTGAGGCCTTACGATAATCAAAATGATAATATCCCTTTAACGTCAGACCAATTCGCAAATGCTTCAACTATAATTATGAAAAGATGGCTATCGCGCCATATTTTTCAAGGCAATACGTACCACTTCCTCATCCTTCGCATCTTCACCCGCTTGTTTACGCGCACGGGCCGTGGCCTGTTTCGCTTCCATAGGCGTGCAGCCCAGACTAATCAAGGCCTCATACACATCATCGCCTCGCAACGGAGCAGCGTCATCGCCTTCCTCACCCAGCAACACCGCCAGATCCGCCTCCTGCTTCATCTTCGTCTTCATCTCCAGCACAATCCGCTGCGCCGTCGACTTGCCCACCCCCGGTACCTTGGTCACCGCCGTCACATCATTATTCAAAACCGCCTGCCCGAATTCTTGCGGCGATAAGGTCGACAATATGGCCATGGCCACTTTGGGACCCACCTTGTTGATACTCAACAAAGTTACAAACAACGCCTTCTCCTCCTCTTTCAAAAACGCAAAAATCTGAAAAGAATCCTCCCGGATATGGCAATAGGTCAACAGTGTCACCTCCTGATGCAGCACCAGCTTGCCATAGGTGCTCTCCGGTACCAACACCTTGTACCCCACGCCATTCACGTCCAGCGCTATATGATCCAACGCCTTAATCGCCACCGAACCACGAAGAAAAGAAAACATAAACTAGCCTTCCTCCTCATTGATCTTGTCAATGATCTTCGTCGTTGAATGACCTTCCACACCCGGAATCAATGCGATAGCACCACCATAGCCCTCCACCAGACGCCGCTCCTCCTGCACAATCGTATCCATAGTATAGTCCCCACCCTTCGCATAGACCGACGGCTCCAGCAACGCCAGCAATTCCATAGGCGCCGGGTCATCAAAAATAACCAGGTAGTCAATACACGACAAAGCCGACAACACCACCGCGCGGTCCTGCTCATTAATCACCGGGCGATCCGGCCCTTTGATGGACTGCACCGACTTGTCGCTGTTCAGACCCACCACCAACACATCCCCCTGCGCACGGGCACTCATGAGATACGTGATGTGCCCCACATGCAAAATATCAAAACAACCATTGGTCCACACCACCTTCTTCCCTGCCTTCTTCAGCCCGTCCACAATGACCTTCAATTCTTCAGGACGCTTCAGCTTCACCGGGCCATGGGTGCCAAAGAGTGCTGCCTCCACCTCCGCACGCGTCACCGTCACCACACCCTCTTGCGCCACCGCTATCCCTGCCGCCATATTCCCCAGGAACGCCGCATCCACGTGCGACCCACCCGCTGCCAACGTTAATATCACCGCCGCAGCCACCGTATCCCCGCCACCCGTAACATCACGCACCTGTACCGGACGAATAGGCACCGTTGTGATACGGCCCTCCGCCTCAAACACCGTGATGCCCTCCGGCCCACGCGTTATGTATGCATTCTTCGCCGTTTTGAGTAAATGCTTACCCGCGGCTTCCAGACTCGATTCATCATTCACGGTAATCCCCGCAGCCAGCCCCGCCTCCGCATCATTGGGCACCACCACATCAATACCCTTGAAGAACCCGGCCCTGTCCCGTGAATCCGCTACCGTCACCAGTCCATGTTTCTCTGCACAGGCTACAATGCAGTCCAGCACCCCCTGCGAAATGGTAGAACATGCCTGGTCACCAATAAGAATTGCATCATGCTCCGGGGCCAACGCTTCAATCTTCGCAATAACCTGCGCTTCAATATCCCCACTAATGAGCACCGGCTTCGGTGTATCCGTGCGCAACACCTCCTGCGTCGGAATGTTATGCCCCCCGGCCCGCAGCTTGCCATAGGTATTTGTAGCCCGATTCGGGTCATGCACAAGCCCCGCCGTCGATACATTACGCGCTTCAAATTCACGCTTCACAATGTCTGCGTTCGGGTCCGCACCCACAACCCCAACCATAGTCACCTGGCCCCCCAGCGAAGCCGCATTACACGCCGCATTTCCCGCAGCACCCGGATTATACCGCCGCTCCTGCACCACAAAAATCGGGACAGGCGCTTCAAGACTTACCTCCGTCACCTTGCCATAGACATTCTCATCCAGATAAATGTCGCCCACCGCCAGGACACGGACACCACTGAACTTGTCCAAAAGATCTTTATACCGTTGCTCATTCATAGATACATTCCAGTTCAATAAAAGGGGATTCAAACAGATGCGCCATTGTAGCCCAACCACCGCATCTGTTCCAGTTGGCTGAAAGAACACACCGCTACCTGCTACACTACCCGCTATGGTATTCGGTTCCCCCACATTCTGGCGTTTCCTCGGTTATGCCAAGCCCTACTCGCACTGGGCCATTGGCTCAGTAGTCACGGGTGTACTCAAATTCAGCCTGGCTCTCGCCCTGCCCTACTTCGTCGGCTACGTCATGGACTACGTTATCCTCGCCGAAATCGACGGCGAACTCAAGATGGAGCGCCTCTTCCAGGTGGTCCAGGTCCTCGTCATCATCTTTGCTGTGCGTATACCCATCGCCTACTACCGCAGCTACTGGGCCGAACTCGCCGGAAACCGCACTATCCTCGACCTGCGCGAGGCCCTCTACGAACACATCCTCAAGCTCAGCCTCGACTACCACTCCCGTCACCGTACCGGCACCACCACATCACGACTCATCAACGACATTAACGGTGCCCAGGGCATCCTCGACCGGGGCGTCATCTCCGTTGGTGTCGATTTCATCTTCCTCGTCGGTACCGTCATCTTCCTGATCTTCTACGACTGGCGTCTCGCGTTCGTCAGCCTCTTTACCCTGCCCCTCTACGCCAGCGTATTCGGTGTACTCAATCCACGCCTCCGTATCGCAGCGCGCGATGTACAAACACAAATGGGCGAACTCTCCGGCGAAGTCAACGAAAAGCTCGGCGGCCAATCCGTCATCATCGCCTTCGTACGCGAGCGCAGCGAACGCTACAAATTCTTCCAGACCCACCGCGAATACTTCAAACGCGTCATGAAACGCGTCCGCATTCAAGTCATGATGTTCACCCTCGGTGAATTCTTCACCATGATAGGCCCCATGATCGTCATCTGTTACGGTACCTGGCGCGTCGTCGGTGGCCATATCACCGCAGGTGAGCTCCTCGTGTTTTATGGATTCCTCTCTCACCTCTATCTGCCCATGCGCCGCCTCGCCGACGCTTCCGCAGCAGTACAACTCCAGCTCGCCTCCATGGACCGGGTTTTTGAACTCCTGGATGTGGAACCCGACATCCAGGACGTCCCCGGTGCAACCCGTCTCAACGTCACCGAAGGCCGTATCAATTTTAACGACGTCCACTTTGCCTATAACGAAGACCAGCCCGTACTCCAGGGCGTGGCTCTCCAGGTCGAACCCGGCCAGGCCGTGGCCATCGTCGGGCGTAGTGGCGGCGGGAAGACCACCCTCATCAAACTCCTGCCCCGTTTCTACGACATTAACGCAGGCAGCATCACCATCGATGACCAGGACATCCGCGATGTAGGCCAACACTCCCTGCGTAAAAACATCGGCATGGTCATGCAAGATGCCATTCTTTTCAACGGCTCCATTCGCGACAATATCCTCTACGGACGCCGTGGGGCGAAAGAGGCTGACATGCTCGAAGCTGCACGCATGGCCCACGTCGACGAGTTCGTCAATGAATTCCCCAAAGGCTACGACACCATCATCGGCGAACGGGGTGTTACGCTCAGTGGCGGACAAAAGCAGCGCGTATCCATCGCCCGTGCCTTCCTCCGCGATCCCAAGATTCTCATCCTCGACGAAGCCACCTCCAACCTCGACTCCCACGCCGAGGCCATTATTCAAGACGCCCTGGCGCAACTCATGAAAGGACGCACCACCCTCGTCATCGCCCACCGCCTCAGCACCATCATCGACTGCGACAAGGTCGTCGTCATGGAAGAAGGGCGCATCGTCCAGTCCGGTACCCACAACACGCTCATCAAAAAATCTGGCCACTATCGCGACCTCTGCGAAGAACAATTCGGGGCCATCCACCTGGATGCCCTGGAAAAGTAATCATGGCCTGATTTTACTTTTCGCCCCACCGACAAGGTGCGTTTACCCCCCTCAATTCGATACAATACACCCTCATTCAATAATCCCAAACACAAATGAAATGTGTCATGACTGATAAAATATTCAAACGAAATCTTGTGACCTCTGCACTGCCCTACGCCAATGGCAACATCCACCTGGGCCATATCGCCGGGGCATACTTGCCTGCAGACATCTATGTCCGCTTCAAACGTCAACTCGGCGAACCCACCCTCTACATTGGCGGGTCCGACGAGCACGGTGTACCCATCACCCTTACCGCGCTCAAGGAAGGCATTACACCCCAGGAAGTGGTGGACCGCTATCACAACGCCAATGCGGCCGCCTTTGAAAAACTCGGGATCTCCTACGACATCTACGGGCGTACCTCCTCGGAACTTCACGTGGATACCACCCAGGCCTTCTTCAAGCAACTCGATGCCCAAGGTTACATTCATCAGGAAGAAATGGAGCTGTGGTACTCCGAACAGCTGGAGCGTTTCCTGCCCGACCGCTATGTGAAGGGCACTTGTCCCAAGTGCGGTTACGATAATGCTAACGGCGACGAGTGCGAGAACTGCGGTGCCCAGTATGAGGCCCATGAATTGGTCACCCCGCGCTCGGTTATTCCCGGAGACGAATCCAGCCCTGTGCTGCGTATGTCCCGCCACTGGTTTCTCGACCTGCCCAAATTCACCGACCCACTCAAAGCCTGGCTCGAAGAACACCCCGAATGGCGCGCCAACGTGAAAGGCATCGCCAACGGTTGGGTAGATGACCTCCGCAGTCGTTGTATCACACGCGACACGGACTGGGGCATTCCTGTTCCCACCGACGACCCGGAAGCGGAAGGCAAACGCATCTATGTCTGGTTCGACGCGCCCATCGGCTACGTGACCAACACCCGTCAATGGGCCATGGACACCAAGCGCGGCGAAGACACCTGGAAAGACTGGTGGCAGCAGGACGACACCCGTCTATGCCACTTCATCGGTAAAGACAACGTGCCGTTTCACGCCGTTATTTTTCCCGCCATGCTCATGGGTCAGAATAACTACGTTCTCGCAGACCAGGTCGTGGGTAATGAATACCTCAACAT
>CALAXS010000822.1 GCA_937895305.1 uncultured bacterium | reverse complement strand
TTGTCCGCTTTGAGCATGCCGAGGAGCACGTGCTCCGTGCTGAGGTATTCGTCTTTGAGTTGGGTTGCAAATTTCCAGCCACTATCCAGGACCTGCTGCGTTGCCTGGGACAAGCCGGGCTGCGCATTGGCACCCGTAACTTTAGGTAGCTGGTTGAGGTGCGGGCCGATGGCCTGGGCCACTTGCGCAGGCGGCACCCCAAGGCGTTGCAGGATGGATGGCACGGCACCACCTTCCTGTCCAATGAGGCTGGCCAGAAGATGGAGTGGCTCAATCTGGGGATGGCCTGCATCCGATGCCAGGCCCAACGCTTCCGAGAGGGCTTCCTGAGTTTTGATGGTAAGTTTGTCTAATCGCATTTATGGATTCTCCTTGCGGTTTGAACTATTTTTTTCACCTGTATAAGGCACGATTCATGCCAATTCAGAGGACTGAAAATAAAGGACTTACGAAGGAGGGTGTAGCGGTTCTGTAGCAGAGTGAAATGGGAGTGATTCATAATAGAGCGGATTTGAATTTTGGAAGCATGTATGAGGTGTAACTCATTGGGAGTGAAGAGGTATTATGAAGATAGGAGTCGTAGTACATGTTTTTGCGCTTTACAGCCTTATGTGGTCTCTTATTTGCCCTGCTCATTCCAGCGGCGGCGGATCCTGCCTATACCGTGGATACCGTATCGGGCAGTTTCCTGGGGATGGATGTATTCTCATTAAAAAATGGTGGCGCGGAGGTGGGGTGGGGCTTTCGGGAATATGACAGTGGGGAGCTGGGTTCAGCGATGTCGACTGCGAGTCGGACACCCCTCGATTATTCCGTCACGGGTGATGGGTGGTATCGCCTGTTCAAGGGCGGCTTTGATTCCGGCACCGCCGGGAGCATTGGGTATGGTGGCGACCTTACGGTGTATAGCCCTAATATGGCGGCTGGTACCGATTCTGAATTAAGCGCAGGTTATGGCGCACTACGGGTGTCCACGCCACTGGGTTCCGGCTTTGGGAATAGTGATTTCAGCGGGCAGTACAGTTTGCACGGCCTGGTGTATAAGGGGGCGACCTGGTGGAATATCTTTGGTCTGGCGGTGTCGAACGGGATTAGTTCACTACAGATTTTCCTGAACAACAGCCTGAGTTCCACCCATAGTTATGATGTAGCGAGTACAGGCGCAATGGAAATGTCCGGCCAGGACACCACCTTCGCGGGATTGGTTGATGGCGGGGATGTCGTTATACAAACTGCCCGGATTAAGGCCAATGTGGACAGTGAATATCCATCAGGCTACGAGGGCCTGTGGGTCTATGTGAAACGCAGTGCGACCAAGGCGTTACGCGATAATTTTTTTGGTACCTACCACATCCATGAATTATCGGTGGGGACTGGTGGTGTAGGGACTGCGAAGGTGGGGGAAGTCACTGCCGGGGTCTCAGGTGTCTATACAGGCACGCTCGGCGGAAGTGGCCTGAATGGACAAGCTGTCTTTTTCGAGAGCGGGGTCTTTTCGCTGAGTAGTGATGGGGATGCAGTAGGGACGTTGAGTCCCGATGGAAACTTTGCGGTTATAACGCGTGATGGTGGTGTCGTAAGTGGCGGGGGTGGATCGGCCTGGATACAGCTTTGGGTGCGTGTAGCCGGGGGCGTGCCTACGCCGACGGATGCTGACGGCGATGGTGTGGGCGATACAGAAGAGGCCGGGCAAGGGACCAGCAGCAGTGATGCCGATAGCGACGATGATGGGTTGCTGGATAATGTTGACCCGCGTCCAACCCTCGCGGACAACATACTGGATGCTGAACTGGACGAAACAGAGATTGAGTTTGTTGAGGGTACGCTGAGTTCAGCTATGTTGACATTGACACTCGATTCCAACGGGTATCCCTTGTTTGCCTGGGCCTTGAGCCCGGATAAAAACTGGGTGAGTTTATCGGAAGAGAATGGTATAGGCGATGGCGATGTAGATGTTGATGTGGATCTTTCAGGATTAACGGCGACTGGGTCACCTTACTCGGTAAGCATAGACATCGTTGCCCCCGGAATGGCGGGAAGCACCAAAGTGGATTTGGATGTAGTGGTGTTGCCTCCCCTGGAAGGGGTGCAGACCGCTGTAGATTCTTTGACCTTTACCGTGGTGGAAGGCGCAGGTGATCCATTACCACAGGATCTAACCATTACGACACCGGATGCGGTGGATGCACCCTGGACCGTGGAGAGCAATCGTATCTGGCTGGACGTAGCACCCGATTCAGGAACCGGGGACGATTCAGTGGTGGTGGGGATTGATAACACAGGACTCATTTCGACGCAATCACCGTATACAGGAACCTTGACCTTCAGCGAAGAATTGGATTTCGCGCCCGATTCCACGCTTGGGGTAACGGTGGAAGTATTGCCCACCCGCGCACCGGGCGATGTTTTCGTTTTGCAGGGCGACAATAACCCGCAGTCACCGGCGGTGGCCTTTGACCCGGGGAGTGGTCGCTACATCATTGTATATGCCATGGCCGATGTAATCTGGTGTGAAATCCTGGACCAGGATGCCACACCATTAACAGGGCCTTTCAAGCTATCGCTCATCGCATTGGGGGATGCGCAGATGGGTAGTGTGGCGGTAGACACCAGTCGCAATGTGGCATGGATAGTGTGGATTCAGGGCGAAGCAGTTGTGGGGCGTGCTTTTAATTTGAACAGTCTGACATTGTCACTTCCTTTCGGGATGGCAGGTACGTCCGGTGAATTGAGTGAGCCCCGTGTAGCCTATGACAGCGTACAGGATCAGTTCGGTCTTGCTATGATTGAAGAGGATGAGGGCGAATATGGCGTCTTGTTTCAGAGTCACGATCCTGTGAGTCACGATGTGCTGGATAGCCTGGAAGTGGTGGGCGCGGACCCGTTGGTGCTGTCGCTACAGGACCTGGATTTGGCGGTGGATACCCATTCGGGCAGTTTTTTGGTGGGCTGGGGGGAGAAAAGAAATGACGGTGCCATCCTCTACGCCGTATGGGTGAGTCACATTACAGGTAGTGAATCGCTGTCGGGCACTACGCCCTTGCGGCTGGAAGATGACCTGGGCGAATTTCCTGCCGTGCAGCTTGTTAGCCTGGAGGATGGGGAAACCTGGGAAGCGGTATGGCGTGCTGATGATAGCGCGTTGGGTTTTGAAATACATGGGGCACGCCTGGAATCGACCGTGGTCAAATCTCTGGTTGCTGTGGGAACGCTGGACCAGTATGGCACCGTCAGTGATGCATCGGGCGTGTTGACTGCGGTATGGGCGGATACAGCGGAGCAGGCCTGGTTTATATGGGGTCAGGAAGAGGCACCATCACCGGGTTCTTATGCCCAACGAAAGACATTGGGCGGGTATTTGTTTGGGGCACCTACCCAGGTGCATGCCTTTGAACAGAATCAAATCGTATCCTGTTATAACCCCACACTGAATGAGGTCTTTTTGGTGTGGGAAGGGGATGCACAACGATTATCCGCGTTGCGCATTGCAGCAGGCACGACCGATGAAGATGAGGATGGCCTCCTGAATGATTGGGAATTGGCAGCCGGGCTGGACCCACTGGATGATATGGGCGACAATGGCGCAACGGGGGATGGTGATGAGGATGGATTGACGAATATTGTGGAGCAGGATTTGGGCACGGATCCGCAGGATAGCGATAGTGATGATGATGGGCTGGAAGATGGACAAGAAGATGCCAATGGTGATGGGGTAATTGGACCAACAGAGAGTTTGCCCATGGTGAAGGATTCGGACGAAGATGGTGTAGAGGATGGTGTGGAATGGTTTTTAGGCTCGGACCTGCGCTCGGATAGCTCCCTTCCTGATTCGGGTATTGCTTGGATAGACTTTGTAGACTGGCAGCCAGGTGTTCCGCAGGTGATCGCGGTTCAGGTTTATGCAGCTACAGCCGGGGAATACACACTGAACCTGAATGGCGCAGCGGACCCGACCTCGAATCCACCTGCGGACTGGACAACAGCATTGCCCTTTGGCGAGCCCGCCTTTACACGCACCTTGCCTGTGGGGAATACGGAATTTAAATTGCAGGTTACACCACCTTCAACACCTACGCCATTAAACGCACTGGGCGAGTTTGTGTTTAACTGGTCTGGACCCGGTACGGATGATACGCGCACCCTGCATTTTGTTGTGGATCGCAGCACTACAGTGTCGAAGGGTGGGTTGGATGGCGCAGCTTTGGCTACGCAGTACGCGCCCATCCTGCGTTTTCATCGTGAAGAGAATTATTATCCCATCTCGGTGGAGCAGGGACTCTTGAATGCTACCTTTTCGCCAGCGGGGGACATAACGATTCCACGTACCCCGCAGGGGCTGGACTTGAGGCAGTCGCCTCAACGCGAGAGCCGTGTGGATTTACCGGGTGAAAATGGGGGAGAGGTGCTTGCGGGCTATGTGGCTGGATACCCGGTTTTGTATTACACCATAACGGCACTGGATGATGTGTCGGTTGAGGCGAATCCGCCTGAAGGGCATGTGGCCATACAGTATTACCTGCATTTTTATGCGGATGCCTGGGATGAAAACGGGCTGGGTGAACATGGTCATGAAGGCGATTGGGAATTATTCCAAATCCTGCTGGATGAAAGCGGAGTGCCCTATCGGGTTACGGCAACCCAGCAATGGCGCCGTGCCAAGGCAGGACTGGGGAATGTAGGTGGTGCATCGCGACTTTGGAGTGCTATGGAATTACGTGCCGGGGAACACCCGGTGGTGTATGTTGGTGAGGGGGGCCATTCACTGTACTTTGAATCCGGTGCGACCGCCTATGACGATGCACTGGAATGGTGTGACGGTCAGGGGAAATGGCTCTTGCCACCCGAAGTATCGGAATATGAATACGACAACATAAATACCTACGCGCTGGAAATGCTGGCACGTCCAGGTGAAGCAGGTGCAAAACCCTGGCTACGCTACGCCGGGGCCTGGGGGCAGCTCGACAGCGAGCAGAGCAGCGCAAAGACCGCTACCATTTTGGATGATGGCCCCCAGGGGCCGTTGTTTATGGGCACCGCTCCCGCTCCCGAAAGTGTAGGTGGCGTGTATCGGTTCTGGGATGATCCCTGGGCGCTTTCACAACGTTTTACGGTCGTCCCGGTTGCCGAGGCAACCTTGAATGGAGTCTTCCCCGCAGCATCATATTACGGGCAAACTGTGATCGCGCAGGACGCGCAGGGTCGCGTGTACCGTGCAGTAATAGCAGCCAATGGTGCCCTGTCGTTAGTGTTGCCACAAGGCGACTATGTGATGGGTGTAGTCTCTGTAGATGCTAATGATGTCGAAGCGCCCCTTACCGGAATTGTGTTTCAAACCGATGAAGGGTTGCGGATGGAAGCACCACTCCATGCCGATGTATTAAGTTTGGGAACTGTGGCCGAATCAGGTGGGCTATTGCTGAGTGCTTTGTTGTATGGACAACTCAATACGGATGGTGATGCATTGACCGATGATGAAGATCCGGATATAGATGAGGATGGCTCCATCAATGTGCTGGACAATGACGATACGAATGACGGTTTCCTGGATGCCTACCAGACCTTTGACGTGGATGGTGATCAGCGCGCTGCCTTGTTCGATGATGATTACGAAGCGGTTGCAGATGATTTGGATGGCGATGGCGTGACAGATGAGCAGGATCTGGATATGGACAACGATGGATTTACAAACGCAGCTGAAGCCGAAGCAGGAACGAGTAGTCTCTTGTTTTTTGATACGCCGCTGCGCCCTATAGGTGACCTGGACGATGATGGGGACTATGATATTGCTGATTTGCAATCCATCATCAACAGGGCCATTCATCGTGAAGCCTACCATCCCCGTCT
>CALAXS010000821.1 GCA_937895305.1 uncultured bacterium | reverse complement strand
TGTTGCTGGTAGCAGGCACCCTTCAGGGCTGTACTGAAAAAGCGGACGGCCTTAGCAAAAAATCAGCAGATGATGAAACACCACTCACTGCAGCGGTCGAAGAAGTCGTATTTCCGGTTCAAGTGGCTGCTGCTGAGCGGGGCTCAATCTCGGAATACCTTGAAACCACTGCACGTATTCAAGCCGAAACGCGGGTGGAAGTGGTAGCAAAAGGATCAGGGCATTGCCTGGAAGTGCTTGTAGAAGAGGGTGATCGGGTGAAAGAGGGGCAAGTATTGGCCCGTCTGGATAGTGAAGACATTCAGGTCCAGATCCAGCAGACACAGGTTAATATCGATCAGATCGAATTCCAGCTGGACGTAGCCAAGCGCTCCGCCACACAGGGTATTGGCACCCCTTATGACAGTAAAAACCTTGAATTTCAGAAGCGACAGGCCCAATCCAACCTGAAAGTTCAGCAGGTTCAGTTAAATAATCAGACCATCCGGTCCCCTATATCCGGTGTAATTACGGCACGTCAGGTGCAGAAGGGTATTCTGGTGGGAAGTGGCACGCCTGTATTTTCCATCATGGATCCGGATTCTTACATCCTCCCCATACAACCCCCGGAGCGTGAGTTGAGCCGCCTGCATGTCGGTCAAGAAGCGATGGTTCGTATTGACAGTGTAGAAGAAAAAGAATTTGTGGCAAAGGTACGCCTGATTAATCCTGGTGTGGACGCGGTGTCAGGTACCGTAAAAGTCACCCTGGATTTTGAAAAGGAAGACCGCGCCGCATTGCGTGAGTCGGCCTTTGCCCGTGTACGTCTGGTCATGGATACCCATGATGACGTGTTGATTGTGCCCAAAGATGTGATTCTGGAAGAAAACGCCCGGAATTACATCATGGTGATTCGTGAAGAATTACCAGAGGACGCGGCGGTCGATGCTGAACCACGTGCGGTAGCGCGCCGGGTAGAAATCAAACTTGGATTGAGTGATTCGGAACGTGCCGAAGTCATCTCAGGGTTGGAAGATAATGATCGCTTTGTTACGCAGGGTCAATATGCGTTGAAAGACGGGGTACCCGTCCAGGTGACCGATGTTGCTACCGCTATTTCTGCAAACCTTGACCTCTCAGCAGAAGATGCGTTGGTCGCAGCAAAAGAAAAGCGCTTTGAGATTGGCCTCGGTAATGACCGTCGCGAGAAACACCTGCGTAAATAGTTCCTTGTATTGATTCGTTTCCCCCCTTCAGCAGCCCCTTAAATCCAGTGGTATATCTATATGACCAAGCATGAAGCAACACCGAAAGAACAGTACAGCATCGCCATTCGTCGTCCCGTGACCATGGTGATGTTGTTTATGACCCTGGTGGTATTCGGCTGGAAGTCCTACCAGGATTTACCCATCAACCTCATGCCGGATATTTCCTACCCCACACTCACCGTGCGGACAGAATATGAAGGGGCTGCACCCGAAGACGTAGAAAAACTGGTCACACGGCCCCTGGAAGAAATGCTGAGCATTGTCAGTGGCATGGTGGAAATCAGCAGTATCTCTTCGGCAGGGACTTCAGAGATCATCCTGGAGTTTACCTGGGGCACCGATATGAATATCGCGCAGCAGGATGTGCGCGATCGCCTCGACCTCTTTGATGCACCGGAAGAAGTGACCGAGAAACCCGTAATCCTGCGCTATGACCCTACCCTTGACCCTGTCATGCGTATCGCCATCACGCCCCCACTGAACCCGGATACCGGGGAACCTTATGCAAATCTGGAAGTGCGTGAACAGCTGTTAACAGAAATTCGCGACGCAGCGCGCCGGCATTTGAAAAGTGATCTGGAGGCGGAGTCCGGAATTGCCCAGGTCCTGCTGAAGGGTGGACAGGAAGAGGAGATCCAAATCCTGGTGGATGCCAATCGGCTGAAGTCGCTGGGGCTTTCACTACAGAGCGTAGTGAATGGTCTGGCCTCCCAAAACATCAATCTGTCGGGTGGTCAACTTCAGGAAGGTAAGTCGGAATACCTGGTCCGCACCCTGAACGAGTTCAAGAATATAGAAGAAATCAGCGAGACCCTCATCCTGACACCTTCAGGGACGCAGGTGCAATTGGCTAGTGTAGCCAACGTGTTTATGGGGACGAAGGAGCGGGAGACCATTGTGCATATCAATGGGCAGGAGGCTGTGGGGCTGGAAGTCTTCAAGGAAGGGGATGCCAACACCGTAGCCGTCTGCGGTAAGATGCGGGATCTGCTGGGCTTTGAGAGCGAAGCCGGACTCCTTTCCATTGCCGGTAGTAAGTACCGTGAGAAAATGGCGGAGCGACGTCTGCAAGATCGGCAACAGGCAAAGAAGGCAGCAAAAGAAAAGGAGAAGGAAGAGGGGGGTGATGAAGTTGCCAGTACGGACGCTGAAGATCAACAGGAAATCGCCACTGCAATGGCGTTCATGTTTAAGAAGCGCACATTACTTAATCGTCTGCCCAAGGATGTGGGTCTCTCCATCATCAGCGATCAATCCCGCTTTATTGAAGGCGCGATTAATGAGGTGAAGGAAGCTACCATCGTCGGGGGGTTCCTGGCGTTTATCGTGTTGTTCCTTTTCCTGCGTGATTTAAGGTCCACGCTTATCGTGTGTTTCTCCATTCCCATTTCAGTAATAGCCACCTTTATACCCATGTATATCCAGGAGATCTC
>CALAXS010000820.1 GCA_937895305.1 uncultured bacterium | reverse complement strand
CTTCAAGTGAGTTTACCTGTGGCAGCGGATAGTGTCAGCCTTAATAAGAACTGTTTTTATACCAAGGTTCAAAATGTTCTAAAGCCGATGAGTCTTGAAAAATACATTGAAATAGCTCCTATTTGTTGTGATCTTGAAGATGACAGGTTTTGCGCCATGCAGCCTCCAAACCAAGTTGGTAAATAAGTGTGCTTTTACGTTTCTGCTATATTTTGCCCCTCCTGACCATATACCTATGTATCCCCCTTACTACATTCGCTACCGACTGGCCCCACTGGACTGGACCCGAAGGGACTAATAAATCGGAAGAGACGGGGCTGGTGGATACCTTTGACCGCAAGATGATGAACAACGTCAAGTGGGTCACGCGTCTGGGGGAGGTTGCCTTTGGCTGTCCTACCGTATCCGAAGGTCGAGTCTTTGTGGGGACCAACATGGCAGCCCTTCGTTTTGACAAACGATTTCGAAATAAACGTGGCGGAGTCATAACGTGCCTGGATGCAACAACTGGCGAAGTCCGCTGGAATCTGGCCTGCCCGGATCGAAGCTGGGGTCTGCCCACAGGCACTTTCCTCGAAGAACAACGTTGTGGGGTTTGTTCTTCGCCCACGGTGGACGGCGATCGCGTTTACGTAGTGACCAATGGGGATGATGTCCTTTGTCTCGATGTGGCTGGACTGCTAAACGGAAATGACGGCCTTTTTCAGGAGGAAGGGCAATTCATGGCCGGCGAGGGAGAAGACCCCGTGTCGTTGCTGGATACAGATGGGGATATCTTGTGGCGTTACGATATGCCACGAGAATTGGACGTTGCCCCCCACGACGTCGCCAGCAGTTCTGTACTCATTCACGGCGATGTTCTGTACGTGGCAACCTCCAACGGCATCAGCCGCAGCAGAGAAGATAATGCCAAGAATGCCGTGAATCCCGAGGCCCCCGCTCTGATTGCACTGGACAAGCACACAGGCAAACTGCTGGCTCACGATGATACGGACATATCCAAAACCCTCTTTCATGCGCAATGGGGTTCGCCCTCATTGGCCAAGGTGGGGGAACAGGAACTGGTGCTACTGGGCGGTGCCGATGGCATCTGCTACGCATTCAAAGCTTGGCGTGGGGGAGAGGATGTCCTCGAAGTCGCCTGGCAATTCGATTGTAATCCACACCACTATAAAGAACGTAGCGATGGCACACCTATCGAATATTCATTCGGCGACCACCGCGCATATAAGCACAAGAAGAAACTCAATGAAGATATCGCTGCATTCAACAACGAACAGGCAGACGCAAAAAGAAAAGCCATTGACTATAAAGCCAGCCTGAACGACTACAACGCTAGCGACGGTACTTTCATCGGCCCCAGCGAAATTCTGGCAACGCCTA
The DNA here is from genome assembly GCA_937895305.1 of uncultured bacterium. Classification (GTDB taxonomy): domain Bacteria; phylum Hydrogenedentota; class Hydrogenedentia; order Hydrogenedentales; family JAEUWI01; genus CALAXS01. Next base: position 13,152 of record CALAXS010000820.1, on the reverse strand, counting down.
TATGTTACAAAGACAAAGTCTATGTCGCCACAGGCCGCGATCCACTGCATGGCCTTGGACGTGGGGTACTGACCTGTATCGATGCAACAGGCACGGGCGATATCAGCGAGACTGGCCTGGTCTGGCGATTTGAAGATATTGGACGAAGCCTCAGTACCGTTGCGATTGCCGACGGTCTGGTCTATGCCTCCGACCTCGGCGGTCGTCTCTATTGCCTGGACGCAGAAACGGGGAAACTATACTGGACCCACGATACAAAGAACGAAATCTGGGGCCATCCCCTCGTCGCAGATGGAAAAGTCTATCTCAACGCCCATGATTCGTTCTGGATACTGAAAGCGGGTAGGGATAAGAATCTGCTCTTCCATAGTCGCGGGGGCGGTGGTAGCGGGGCCATCGCTGCGAATGGCGTGGTCTACGCCTACATCCGCAGCCAGCTCTATGCCTTTAGTAAGTGACGTTCTTTATTCAGAATGTACCAGCGAGTCCACATTCACCACCCGCACATTCCGCACATAGTCTTTCCCCGACTGATAGGTGATGGAGTCGCCGGGGGCGTCGTATTTTTGCACGTTGCTGATGAGGGATTCGCTGAGGGAGCCGCCGATGAGGATGATGTGCTGGGCGCGACTGATAATGTTGTTGATGATGATGTTGTAGGTGTCGCCCAGTGGGGTGACGCCACCCCAGGCGGGGTTGCTGTCCCCGATCTTGATGGCGGCCTTCGCTCGTTTACCCGTGCCGAAGGTGTCGATGAGGCCGTCGATGATCACATCATGAATTTTTAATCCGCTGGCATTGAGGAGGCGCACGATGTGGTGGCCCCCTTCGGTGTGGCCGCGCACGTTGCGAATGGTGATGTGGCGTATATCGTCGAGACCCTGGCCCCGGTTATTGGGCTTACTCACCATGATGTAGTCGGGGCTGCCTGCCACCTTGGCATCGTTCAGGATATTGGTCAATGCCACGAGGTCGTCGCCTGTGTGTCCGGTCACCGTATCGATGGTGATGTCGTGACAGCCCTGACGCAGGTCGATACCGTCCTGATTAAGAAAAGTAGCGGCCTTGCCGTCTATGGTGAGGTGTTCGGTTGCTGCGAAGTCGAGATCACGCATTACGCCCTTGCTACACCGTTCCAGCGATATGGCCCAGCTATGAAAATCTTCCATGTGAATGTTGTCGATTCGAAAGTTTTCGACGTAGGCCATGAGAATCCCGATGTTGCGCCAGTCTCCGGTCTGACTCACGCCTTCTTTGCCTGTGTCGGTGCCATAGGTGCGTTGACCCAGGGTCTTGGCGCTGTCGCCTGTGGACCGCGGATGGTCGGCACCCTCTAAAACCACCCGCCCTTTACCGATGATGTGGATGTTGGTCATGGGCTTGATGTCGGTAATCCCCATGCCGCAGTTTGCACTGCGAATAAAGTTGTCACGACTGATGTCAGAAAGTTTCAGGTGACAGTTTTCCAGTTCGAGGAGTGTGTTGCTGTGCACGAGGATGGCCGTATCCAACAACCATAGAGGGCGGGGGTTACCGTTATTATTGTTCATGCGGGGGATGACGATGGGTTGTCCGGTCTTCGCGCCCAGTGCTACGGCCTGGTTGATGCGTTCGCTGTCGGTGCCCTCAAAGTCGTTGGGTGTGATGGGGGATGCGTGGGCCGTGGTCGTCAGGAGGGCTATGAGCAGCAGGATAATGGGGAGGTAGCGTGTTGGTTTCATGATTCAGGGGTTCCAGTGCTGAGTTCGATGATAAGGGGGTAGTGGTCTGAGCCGATGTTGGGGCCGAGGCGGATGTCGTGGATGTGGATGTCGGGGGAGACGAGGATTTGGTCGAGGGGAATCTGGATGGGGTAGGGGAAGATGGTGGGCCAGGAGGGGAGGATACCGAAGCCACGTCGTGCGTCTTTGAGACCGGTAGCGGCCATGAGCTTTCTGAAATAGGGGGACCACGGTGTCGTGTTGAGGTCGCCGATGATGATACGGGGTCCGTCGTGGGCATTGGCCCAGTCGGTGGCATCCTGGAGCTGGGCATTGCGGGTCGCAGCATACTCGGCGTTACCGGGCGGCAGGGTGTGCATGTTGAGAATATGAAGTGGCTTACTGTCGTGGGTGAGGGTGGTGGACAGGGCGGGAACGCCATGCTTGTCCTGGAATGCGTTTTCGACTTTTTCTATGGGAAGGCGCGTGAACTGGGCGAGGCCGAACATGTCTTCGCGGGGGATGATGCGGTAGCCGGGATAGTCGGGGGCGAGGGCTTCGAGTTCTTCGAACCAGTCGAGGCCCACTTCCTGCAGCACGATAAAGTCCGGGTCTTCGGCTTTGATGAGGTCGAGGATGGTCTGGTGGTCGGGGTTGTTGGAGAGGATGTTGCTGAGGAGGAGCTTGATGGGCTTGGCATCAGGGTGTGGGGTTGTGCTGGCGGGGAGGTAGACAGGAAGGATGAAGGCGAAATGGATGGCCGCAGTGACGAGGGTGAGGCTGGCCCAGCGATAGTCTTTAAGGAGGAACTGGCCCATGGCGAGGGCCAGCCCGGCACAGGCGTAGAAGACGATGAAGTGGGTGGTGATTTCGAGGGGCCACCAGAGGCTACCGATAAAGGTGATGGCGAGGAGGAGGGTGGATAGTACGCCGAGGACGCGTGCGCGTACACAGAGAAAATGATGGATGCTCGCTGCGGAGAAATTGAACTCTGGGAAAATTTTCATGGGGCTATGGTGAAGGATGAGGGTGGGGGATGTAAAGGGGGCGGGGAGTTTGAATATACTTTTGTCATTCCTGCGGAGGCAGGAATCCCCCCGTCAACATGCTTAACTCAAGTCGGGACAGAAACCATAGCAGTCCCGATTGATCGCGCCTGTTTTCCGAGGCAGAGCCTCGGCGTATGCATTCCCAAGCAGGGGCTTGGGAACGAGAAAATCTTATCGGGCTTGGTCCAGATGACTGGATACCGACAGCCATGCCTCTAAAAATCCTGTCATCCTCGCGAATGTGGCGATCCAAGCGTTATAGCAAGATGTCGTTGCAGTATTTTCCTGGATTCCCGCCTCCGCGGGAATGACGATGTGTGTGTGACATTTGGGGGTATCGATTTTATCATCGAATTCCTCAACGCTTGTCATTCCCGGCCCTGACCGGGAATCCCCCCGTCAACATACTTAACTCAAGTCGGGACAGAAACCATAGCAGTCCCGGTTGATCGCGCCTGTTTTCCGAGGCAGAGCCTCGGCGTATGCATTCCCAAGCAGGAGCTTGGGAATGAGGGCATAAATTTTCCTTCTCCCTCCTATTCCCCCATCACCTTCCCTGCGTGGGCCTGGCAGATAGCGATGCCGAGCGCATCCGCAGCGTCGTCGGGTCGGGGGATGGTGTCGAGGTTGAGGAGGATTTTAATCATCTCCTGCATTTGTTTCTTGTCGGCCTTGCCATAGCCTGTGATGGCCATCTTCGCCTGGGTGGGGCTGAATTCGCCGATGGGCACTCCGGCCTGTTCGGCGGCGAGGGCGAGTACGCCGCGGGCCTGGGCGACGGTAATACCTGTGGTGACGTTTTGCTTGAAGAAGAGTTTCTCAATGGCGACGGCATCGGGTTGATGCAGTTCGAGTAAGCGGGTGGCTTCTTCGTAGATGGTCTTGAGCCGTTTGGCGAAGTGGGTGTGTGGGGGGGTGTCTATGGTGCCGTGGGCGATGTGGGTGAGTTTGTTACCTTTGGACTGGACGACCCCGTAGCCTGTGGTGGCGGTGCCGGGATCGAAGCCGAGGACGCGCATCCGCTTATTCTTCTTCCATGAATGCGGCCATAGCCTCGTCGCTGATTTCCACGTTGGAGTAGACTTCCTGAACGTCTTCGCAATCTTCGAGTGCGTCCATGAGTTTCATGACGGAAGCGAGGTCTTTACCGTCCACAGCGACGGTGGTCTTGGGTATCATGGTAAGCTTGGCTTCTTTCACTTCGAGGCCCATGCCTTCCAGTGCGCCGATGACGTTGTGGAGGTCGCCGGGATCGGTGAAGATGGAGTAGAGGTCGCCGTCCATATCCACATCTTCTGCGCCAGCTTCGGTGGCTTTCTCAAAAATTGCTTCTTCGGAAAGACCGTCTTTGTCGATGGAGAGGGTGCCTTTTTGTTCGAAGTTCCAGGAGACAGCGCCGTTTTCCGCCATGGAGCCACCCGCCTTGGTGATGGTGTGGCGTACGTCTGCGACGGTACGGTTTTTGTTATCGGAGAGGGTGTCGATGATCACGCCGACTCCGGCGGCAGCGTAGCATTCGTAGCGGTTCTCTTCATAGATAGCGCCTTCGATTTCGCCAGTCCCTTTTTTAATGGCGCGCGCGACATTTTCCTTGGACATATTTTCGGATTTACTGGCCATGAGTATGGTACGCAGACGAGGATTCATATCTGGGTCGCCACCACCCATACGTGCTGCAACGGTAATTTCTTTGGCGAGCTTGGAGAAGATTTTGCCGCGTTTTGCATCGGCAGCACCTTTTTTACGTTTGATAGTGCTCCATTTGGAGTGACCGGACATGAATATATAGTTCCTGTAACAGTTGATGGTTTTATATTGAATCAAACCGTGATTATATCAATAGAGCCGAAAGAGGCGCAATAGGCTCCTTAGTCGCGAATTACAGTCGCCAGGTCCTGCCCCACCTTGATCAGCGTCTCTCTATTCGAGGTACTATTGCGAATCAAATCCTCTGCAAAGCGAACCCGACCTGCTTCAAACAGCAGGACCACTGTGGACCCCCCAAATTTGAAGTACCCCTTCTCATTCATTTTTTCCACTGGCCCAGACTGCCGGGTGTTGTTAATGCTACCTACACCAAAAGCACCGACTTCAATGAAACACATAGGCCCGAAATGGGATGTGTCTATCAAGGTATAGTTGCGCTTGTTTGTGCCAAATACATCGAGTCCACGCCCCAGCGCTATAGGATTAACCGAGTGCAAATGGCCTGGGATAGATCCATATTCCACAATCGTGCCCGCGCATGGGAAATGATAACGATGATAATCAGCAGGACAAAGCCGGATAGTGGCCAGGGCACCATTCTTAAAACGCTTTGCATGGTCAGGCAGCAATTGCTGAATTGTGAACGGATACCCCTTCACGGGCGCATAGCTATATGCATCGAGACAGGGGAACACCAGCACACGACCATCTGCGGGCGACACCAGCACATCAGGATCACGATTAAACGGCCGCGCTTCAGGTTTTAGTGTGCGTGCAAAAAAGGCATTGAAAGATGGGAATGACGCTTTCGGTTCAGAAAAATCAGCCTCATCGATCCCCAGTTCATTTATCACAGGTGTAATTTTGCCTTTGGAGAACGGTGAATCATAATACAGTCCCATGAGCCGACTGAACCACGAACTCCGAAAGAGGAGGGCCTCAAGAAATCCCGTGCTGGAATCCTGATACGCCCAACGAATCCACTTCTCGCCCAGTATCTTCTCTTCAAAAGATTCGCCTGTTTCGCGATCGATGACGATTATAGGATTGCGATCCGTCATTAGGCAGCCCTGTCCAGTTTTCCCGTCATAAAGTAAATATGCCCATTACACTCCAGGTGCAAAGGGCACAAACTAGTTTATAGGTATGTATCAATCAGAACAATACGCTTGTCGGCAAAAGAAATTTATACGCTTGGCTCTTCTGTGATGAGCAGGTTATAGACGCTGTTGGCATCAGTAGCCTGAATGATCTGACCACGCAGGGTTTCGTTGGCGAGGATATTCTGAATTCCGACGAGGGTACGAATTTCGCCTGCGAAGTTGCGTTTGGGTGCGAGTACGAGGACGACGAGTCTGGTGAGTTCGCCGTCGAGGTTTTGGAAGGGGATGCCTTTGGCGGAGGTACCGACTGCACAGATGATGTCTTCGGTGTGATCGGTGGTGGTATGGGGTACGGCGATTCCGTTTTCCATCCCGGTGCCGAGATCATTTTCGTTTGCGAAGACGTCTTCGAGAACGCTTTGGCGGTGTTTCATGGCAATCTCGTGTTCTTGCACGAGGAGGTCAATGAGTTCGCTGATAGCTTCTTCTTTGTTGTGTGCTTCGAGCCCGATTTTGATGAGTTCAGGGCGGAGGAGTTCATTGAGCAACATGGTTAGACGACCTCCTTTGCAGCGGCAGCGTCCGCAATTTTTTTGCGTTTTTGCTGGGCTTTCTTACCTTTTATTTTCTTGAGACGGAAGGTGTCTTCACGTTCGCGTTCGTCGAGGACGCTGGCGATCTGGCGAAGTTGATGGGTCAATTTCGGGATAAGGTATTCTTCCAGCGCGTTGATGCGTCGTGAAACCTTTTTCACTTCTTCGCCAACCATCTGGAGGTTGCGTTCGAGGGGTGCACACTGGAGGAGTTGTTCGAGCATGTCTTCTGCACTGGCACCCGCTTCGTGGACTTGTGCAGAGGTATCGAGGAGGCCGACGCCACGGTTGTTGGCGGCGCGAACGATGCCTTTGAGTTTGATGGCACCGAGGCTGAGTCCCCAGACTTTTTCTGTGCGGACTTCCAGGGGGATGTCGCGGCGTCCGGCGATGGATGCTGATTTGAGTTCGGGGGTGCCACGTACGGCACGGGCGAGTGCAATGGATGCGCCTGCGTCACGTCCCCGTTTGTGGAGGATGTTGCGCATGTCGCGTAGTTTACGGGCCCGTTGCAGCAGTTCCTGCATAAGGGCGTCGCGCTTTCCTTTAAGGAGGCCCACGCCGTCAGAGGCCATTTTGATTTGGCCCTTCAGCGCAAGCATGTTCATGCGTGTAGGTGCTATGTTGTCCATGCTCATAGCGGATTACTCCAAGCGGGGTTTATAAAACGGGAATGAATCAACCCGACCGGGGCCGGGCTGATTCAGGGGATTTATGCGTTTTCAATTTTCGCTTCAATACCATCAGCTTCAGCTGCGAGGTCTTCGGCGGATTTGTAGTACTGGTCGACGACACTGGCCTTGATACGGGTCAACTCGGACTTGGGCAGATAACCCATGAGTTCCCAACCGATGCGGAAGGTGTCTTCGATGTCACGGCGGTCAAAGCCCTGGCCAATCATTTTCCGCTCGAATTCGTTACAGAATTTGAGGTACTTTTTGTCCAGGGGCGTAAGTGCGTCTTCACCAACGATAGCCATGAGCTTCTTGATTCGCTGACCTTCAGCATAAGCTGCGTAAAGCTGGTTCGACCATTCACGATGCCAGTCTTGGGTCTTGCCTTCGCCGATACCGTTATTCATCAAACGGGAGAGGCAGGGCAGGAGATCCACCGGGGGGAAAATCCCTTGGCGGTGGAGGGGACGACTCAATACGATCTGGCCTTCGGTAATATATCCGGTCAAATCAGGAATGGGGTGCGTAATATCATCATCGGGCATGGTGAGCATGGGGATCTGGGTCACAGAACCCGGGTTCCCACGGATGCGACCCGCACGTTCATAGATGGTGGACAAATCGGTGTACATGTAACCGGGGTAGCCACGACGACCGGGGATTTCTTCACGTGCGGAGGAAACCTGACGGAGTGCGTCGCAGTAGTTGGTCAAGTCTGTCAGCACGACGAGTACCTGGTAGCCTTTTTCGAAGGCGAGGTATTCGGCGACGGTCAGTGCACAACGGGGTGTAAAGATACGTTCAATGGCGGGGTCGTCGGCCTGGTTAATGAAGGCCACCACCTGGGAACCTTTACCGCCTTCTTCGAAGGCGTTGAGGAAGTATTGTGTTTCCCGTGCAGTAATCCCCATAGCGGCAAATACAACCACGAAGGGTCGGTCGTCGCCTTTGGTACCGGAGTTCTGCACGATAAGGTTTGCAATCTCGTTTGCAGGGAGACCGGAGCCGAGGAAGATGGGCAGCTTCTGACCGCGCACGAGGGTGTTGAACCCGTCGATAGCGGAGATGCCGGTTTCGATAAAGTCATTGGGTGCATCACGGCTCACCGGGTTAATGGCGGAACCGTTGATGTCGAGTTCTTTGTCGGGTACAACGGGGGGCAATCCATCGATGGGTTGTCCGGTACCGTTGAAGCGACGTCCGATTACATCTTCGGAGCAGGCAACCCGAGCACCCTCAGCTTTGAGGGATACGGAGGTGCCTTTTACGTCGATACCGCGTGTCCCCTGGAGGATCTGCAGCACAGCGTGTGTGGATGTTGCTTCAAGGATTTGGCCCTGGCGTAGTTCACCATTGGTCAGGTGTACGTCCAGGATGGCGCCTGTAGGGAAGCGCTCACCATTTTCCAGGAATACGAGGGGGCCGGACACATAGTTCAGATCCCAGTATTCTTTGTGCAGCATGTCGGCGTTGTTTTCGGCCATTGCTCACTTCCTCTTTTTAATTGGCTTCAAGCGCGCCGAGGGCTTGCTTGAAGTTTTCGATGACTTTATCTTTTACAGCGGTGAAGCCGTCGTTGGGTTCTTCCTTCAGACGGGCAATTTGTTCACGAAGGGGGAGGTCGGTAATGCGGGTCAGCGGGATTTCCTTGGCCAGTACTTTTTCGCATTCTTCACCGTAGATGAGAATGGATTCGAGCAAGCCGAAGCATTTATCCAACTGACAGGCCGCATCGTTGTCCGAGAAGGCACTTTGTTGCAGGAAGATTTCACGAATCATACGTGCGACTTCGAGGATGAGACGTTCTGCGTCCTGGAGTGCGTCTGGCCCAACGAGTTGGACGATGTCCATCAATTCGTTTTCGCGTTGAAGGAGGGTCGCTGCCTGTTGGCGACGGTCGTTCCAGCCTGCGGGGGCGTTTTCGTCGAACCAGCCCTTGAGGCCCTCGAAGTAGAGGGAGTAGGACTTGTTCCAGTTCAAGCTGGGGTAGTGACGACGATAGGCCAGTGCGGAATCGAGGGCCCAGAGTGCACCGGACACCTGCATGGAGGTCTGGGTAACGGGTTCGGAGAAGTCACCACCGGGAGGGGACACTGCACCTACTGCGGTGAGTGAACCTTTGCGGGGGTTATCGCCTGTGGCATCGGAGCCACAGAGGATGGCATTACCGCAACGTTCATAGAACGCAGCAATACGCTCGGACAGGTAGGTGGGGTAGCCTTCTTCACCGGGCATTTCTTCCAGACGGGAAGAGATTTCGCGAAGGGCTTCTGCCCAACGTGAGGTGGAGTCGGCCATGAGGGCTACGTCGTAGCCCTGGTCACGGTAGTATTCGGCGAGGGTCATGCCGGTGTATACGGATGCGTCACGTGCAGCCACAGGCATATTGGAGGTGTTCACCACGAGGATGGTCCGGTTCATGAGGGATTCACCGGTATTAGGGTCAACCAATTCGGGGAATTCGGTGAGTACTTCGGCCATTTCGTTGCCACGTTCACCGCAACCCACATAGACAATAATCTGTGCGTTGGAGTACTTGGACATAGATTGTTCTACAACGGTCTTCCCTGCACCGAAACCACCGGGTATGATGGCCGAGCCGCCTTTGGCGATGGGGAAGAGCATATCGAGCACGCGCTGACGGGTCAGGAAGGGCTCGGTGGGGGGAAGGAATTTGTGAACAGGGCGTGAAATTTTCACGGGAGACTTGTGGTACATCTTGAGTTCAGTACCGTCTTCGAGCGTGGCAATGACTTCTTCTACCGTGTAGTCGCCAGCGGCTTTAATGGAGGCGATGGTTCCTGAAACGCCGGGGGGTACGAGGATTTTGTGCTCGATAACCTTGGTTTCGGGTACGGTGCCGAGGGTATCGCCGCCGACCACCTGTTGTCCGATTTGGGCAACGGGGGTATAGGCCCATTGTTTGTTCCTGTCGAGTGCAACAGCGGTTATACCGCGGCCGATGAAATCGCCTGAGCTTTCCTGCAAGGTCTTGAGGGGACGTTGAATCCCGTCGAAGGTACCAGCGAGGAGGCCGGGGCCGAGTTCTGCACTGAGGGGTGCCCCAGTGGCTTCGACTGCTTCACCGAGGTACATGCCTTCAGTGGATTCAAAAACCTGAGCGAAAATCTTTTCGCCTTCGATACGAATCACTTCACCCATGAGGCCGAGTTTTCCAACGCGCAGGATTTCGCCCATTTGGACGCCGTGCATGCCATCGGCTTCAATCATGGGGCCTGCGATGCGGACGAGTTTCCCCGTCTGTTGTGTTTCCGCTACCGCCATTATGAAATCTCCTAATTGAGTCTTAACTGTACATTTACCTGATTCGGTGGAACCGTTTCAGGTGTATTGATTAATCGAGTCGTATTTCAAAACCGACCGCAGGTTTTACGATCGCGTTGATGTATGCATCGGTGCCCGCATCTTCTTCGTCGAAGGTGGGGCAAAAAATAAGTAAAGGCAAGCCGGAATGACGTTGCACGCGTAACTGGAACCATTCGGAAAGCCCATCACGGTAGCGTTCGTCTGCGATGACGACTTCGTGTTGGCTATCGAGTAGTTCTACGAGGCGTTTTTCGGCATCTTTGACGTCGTGTAGTTCTTCCACAGTGATCCCGGTCAGGGCCAGTGAAAGGGCCGTGTTCCCGTGTGCTACTGCTATCATTTTGGACGCCATGCTTAACATTCCTTAAGCTTTATTCCGGGGTGGCCCGGGCCACCCGTTATCGTTTTAGGTCTATGTAAAAAATCAGGATACGAAATAGAGTTCCTCGCGCACGCGACCTTCGGGTACGTTGCCGGAGAGTCCGTGGACGATGAGGCGAAGATTAATGACTTCGTTGTATTTGAGCCAGACGTAATTCATGGCGACTCCAATACCGAAGGGGGCCTGGAGGGCCATGCGGTAGAGGCGTTGCATGAGTACGCGTTCGAAGTAGCGTTCGATGGGGGAGAAGCGCCCGGTTTGCAGGAATTGGAAGAGTTCTTCCATGAGTGCCTGGTAGCGGGTGTTGGCCAGTTGTTCCATGGCGGCTGCTGCGTCTGTTGCATCGAGCATGTTTTTGAGCTGTCCCAGTGAGAGGGTGCCTTCGGGGAGTAGTCTTTGGGCAGCGAGTTCTTTGTCGCCACCGTCCTGGAATGCCTGCATGAGGAGGCGGATGTTAATACGGTCAATTTCGGCACTGAGCTGTTCGCGCAGTATAGCCGCGTCGGGGTCTTCGGATTCACCGAGAACCTTGGCGGTTTGTACGAAGTATTGACGGTCCAGGGCTTCTTCGAGGACGAAGAGGTCGTTGTTTTCTTCGTAGGTACTGAGGGCTTTCCGCAGGCAGCCACAGAACATGCTGTTAGCAGCGGCGAGGGCCTGGACCAGCTCCTGCATGGACTCCATCTGTACGAATTCGTGCAAGAGGGGCAGGGTCATGGTAGGTCCGGGGATGAGGGAGTGTAGTGCTGCATCGGCATCAATGTTGTGGTGTTGACAGCGTAGCAGTGATTTGACTGCATCCAGATCCCAGCGGGTGAGGAAGAGTCGGATAAGAATACTGAAGTCGCCCTGGGCCTGTTTTACGAGTCCACGGTAGGTTTCCGCCAGGTTGCGCGATAGCGCTTCTTCGATGGCTTCGGGTCCCTGATGTCGTGTGAGGGCTTCGGCCATTTCTTTGCGGTAGGTGGATTCGAGGAGGACGTCTTGCATGCGTTGCAGGTCGCCCTGGTTCAGGAAATCTTCAATGGCGCTTTTGGAGAAGAGACCACTCTTTTTTCCGGAGATGCGTGCATTGAAGTAGACGATATCGGTATTCGGATCGGACATGGTTATTGTTCCCCTCCGAAGAGTGCGCTGAGGCAGTGCTTTCGCAAGGATGCTTCTTGTTTATGGAAGCGGGTAGACAGGGTGTTGGTCACGCGGTAGCTTTGCTTTGCGTCTTGCACGGCTACGCCGTCCAGGAGTTTGGGCATGGCTTCAACGTTCAGGTCACTGTGTCCGTTGTCTTTGAGCCATTGTTCACAGGCTGCCTGATGGGCAGTGGGCACCAACACGGTCATACCGGGTTGTGCATCGTCCATCAGTTCAGCGAGCAGTGCCAGGAGGGTGTCCTGGAAGCCGGGTTCGCCGGGGATACGCAGGAGTTCAGCAGACACGTCTTGCAGGAGTTCGTCTGTGATGGTGTCGCGTGTAGTTTTCACGATCATCTCAGCTTCTGCGTGTGCCCGTTGGCGACTGCGATCGGCGAGTTGCAACAATTCGCTTTCGAGTTCAGCGAGACTGCGTTCCCGACGATGGGCCGTGCGCTTCCGTGCAGCGTCGTGGATTAGCTGGGCCTGGGCCTTTGCATCTTCCACGACGGCACTGCGCTCGGCATCTGCCTGTTCTGTCAATAGCTCTAAAAGAGGAGCCGCATCCATAAATCAGCGTTCCGTAAATGGTTTGAAATTCAGTGAAACTAGATCTTGTTAACGAGCAAGATGCCTAGCACGAAACCGAGAATAACCATGGTTTCGGGAAGAGCTACAAGAATGAAGATACGTCCGAACAGTTCAGGCTTTTCAGCGATAGCGGCTGTACCACCGGCACCGATGCCTGCCTGTGCGCGGCCTGTGCCCAGTGCACCACCAGCGATGGCGATACCAGCGCCGATAGCGATACCAGCAGTACCCCAACCGGAGGAACCACTGGCGAGTCCTTCAGCCGCTGCCCCTTCTTCTGCTGCGAAACCCATGGGCGCGAATACGCCCATGACTGCCACAACAAGGCCCAAAATAATTGCTGTCTTCTTCAGTGTCGCATTGATTACCATGCTACTCCCTTTCTAAACGGTGTGTAATTACGGCCTTCGGGCTCGTAAAATTTAGGTAAAAACTCTACGTAGTTCAGTCGCAACGCGTGTACGGTGGGACTGAATACGCCCAATCCTATGTTAAACAGGTGAATAAAACCTGCACCAACCAACCCGACAAGGAGCATCACTCCTTCAGCCCCATAGATGAGATCGTTTGCTAAATCGGCCAAAGCCACGGAGGCCATACCGAGGGCCATAAGTCGTGCGTAGGAAAGGACATTGGAAGAAAGTCCTAGAATTTCCATAACACCCATAGGGGCCATGGCACCCATGCTTTTTATAAGGAAACCTACACCTACAATAAAGCTTAGGCCAGCGATGATGGACGACATAGATCCAAGAATACCTGTTACAGCGATGCCAAGCGCGGCTAAGCCGAGAAGCATCCCCAGCTTTTCTTCAGCGTGGGTCTTATGCCCGTGTTTATAGCCTTCTACAATGCCAAGTATCAGCGCAAGCGGGATATGTATTACCCCGAACAAG
>CALAXS010000819.1 GCA_937895305.1 uncultured bacterium | reverse complement strand
GATTACCAGTATTCACTGGAAAAGCTGATGCGGTACCGACCCCATATTCTGAGTATGAAGGAGGAGCGTTTGCTGGCCATGCAAGGCGAAGTGGCCGGATCGGCGTCGAAGATCTTTGGTCAGTTAAATGATGCGGATATGAAGTTCGGTTTTGTCACCAACGAACATGGCGAGAAGGTGGAGTTGACCCATGGGAGTGCGGGGGTGCTGATGGAATCGCCGAAGCGGTCTGTGCGCAAGAAGGCCTTCACGCAGTTCTATGGGGTCTATGAGGACCATGCGAATACGTTGGCGTCCACCTTGAGTTCGTCGGTGTTGCAGGATGTCTATGGAGCGCGGGTGCGGAATCATCATTCGGCGCGTGAGGCTGCGTTGTTTTCGGATCGGGTGCCCGTGGCGGTGTATGACAGTCTGATTGAGGCGGTGCACAACAATCTGGATACGTTGTACAAGTACTACGACATTCGTAAACGCGCCCTGGGCCTGCGCAAAATAGCGACGTGGGATGGTCGTGCGCCGTTGATTGATGAGGGCAAGGTCAACATCCCCTATGCCAAGGCCGTGGATATGGTGTGTGAGTCTGTTGCTCCCCTGGGCGCGAATTACGGCAAGGTGTTACGGAAGGGCTTGCTGGAGGATCGGTGGGTGGATCGCTATGAGAATAAGGGCAAGCGCAGTGGTGCCTTTTCCTATGGGGCCTATGGCACACCGCCCTACATCATGATGAATTATAAGGCGGACAGCCTGGACAGTATGTTTACGTTGACCCACGAGGCGGGGCATTCTATGCACACCTGGCACTCGAATAAATTTCAACCTTATACCTACGCCCATTACACCATCTTTGTGGCAGAGGTCGCGTCGACCTTTAATGAGCAGTTGTTGAATCGTTACCTCATGGCAAAGGCCAAGACGAAGAAGGAAAAGATTCGCCTCATCTGTAAGGAGATTGATGAGATTCGTGGGACCATCATTCGCCAGACCATGTTTGCGGAGTATGAGAAGATTATCCATGCGCTGGCGGAACAGGGGCAGCCCCTGACGCTGGAAGTGCTGCGCGCGGAGTATCGGAAGTTGCTGGATCTTTATTTTGGACCGAATGTGGAAATCCCGGAGGCGTTGGAGTTGGAGGGGATGCGTATACCGCATTTTTATAGTGCGTTTTATGTGTACAAGTATGCGACGGGATTGTCGGCTGCTATCGCGCTGTCGCGCATGGTGCTTAACGGTGGGAAGAAGGAACTGGATCGGTATCTGAATTTCCTGAAGAGCGGCGGGTCGAAGTATCCGTTGGACCTGTTGCGTGATGCCGGGGTGGATCTGGAACAGCCGGGGCCTGTGGATTCGGCTATGGCCCGGTTTAAGGAATTGGTCGATGAACTGGATGAGTTGATTTAAAAGGAGCTTTGTATCACTGAAACAGATCGTTCAATCATCTTTGACTATAAAGCGCACGTCATTGCGAGCCGAGTGTAAACGAGGCGTGGCAATCTAGCTTGGCCCGGACGATGTAGGAGTCATAGTTGCCACTGTTCTGTCATCTGGGCCAAGCCAGATTGCCGCGTCGCTTCGCTCCTCGCAATGACAGGTAAGGATACGGCATTGTATTGAAGGCAATTCTGATAGGCAGTTTTGCAACTACTAATATATAAATACTTCAATTATGTTTGGGATAACTATTAAGAGGGCCTCAGTAATGCGTAATCTATGTATAGTTCTATTGTGTGTATTCATGGCTGTGGGTGCCTGGGCAGAGGGACCGTCGGGTCTCGCTGCGTTGACCACATTCCAGAAATTCACGGCCCATCGCGAGAGTAGTAGTAATCCCGACATGACGAAGAATGGGGATTCGCGGCGTATTGAGGCCGGGGCGACGTTGGTGATTGCAGACCTGGAGGGGCCGGGGGTGATTACCCACTTCTGGAACACCATTGCTGCTGACGATATTTTTGCCGGGCGCTCTGTGGTGATTCGGGTCTATTACGATGGTAATGAGAAGCCCAGTGTGGAAGTGCCATTGGGCGATTTCTTTGGGGTGGGTTATGGCGCACCCAAGGATGTGAATTCCGCAGTGACCCAGGTGAGTTCCCATGGTCGCTCCCGCAACAGCTACTGGCGTTTGCCATTCAAGGAGCATATCAAGGTAACGATTACGAATGAATCGGAAGAATACCGGGTCAATTCGTTTTACTATTACCTCGATTGGCAGAAGCATGATACGTTGCCAGAAGACACGGTGTATTTTCACGCGCGTTATGAACAACAACACCCGGCACAACCGGGGCATCATGTCTTGCTGGATACGAAGGGCCGTGGGCATTATGTGGGGACGGTGTATTCAGCGCAACAGATGGAGCTGGGCTGGTTTGGCGAGGGTGACGATTTTTTCTTTATCGATGGCGCGACCGACCCGCAGTTGCGCGGTACGGGTACAGAGGATTATTTCAATGACGCCTGGGGCTTTCGCGAGTTCAGTTCGCCTTATCATGGGGTGTCGTGTTACGAGGGGCTTTTTGCAGGGGACCGGGTCAGTGCTTATCGTTGGCATATTCCAGACCCTATACCTTTCGAAAATTCACTACGCGTAGAGATGGAGCATCGTGGTAGCCTTTATACCTATGAAGGCCTCCCTGTCCCCATTGGTACCTTTGAAGAGCGCAGTGACTGGATCAGTTCGGTGGCCTACTGGTATCAGTATCCAGCGGTAGAATTTACGGAACCCATTGCGGAAGCATCCACACGCATTGCACCGTATCGGGTGTTGGAAGCGGGAACTATGGAATACCGTGCAGAGCCTGCCGGGCGCATCATGAAGGATGGCGATTTGGTGATCTTTATGCCGGGCGCGGACCCGGGGAGCATTGAGTTTGATCTGGAGATTCGGGAGGCGGGGTCGTACCAGATTAGCGGCGTCTTTTTCGTTTCCATCATGTCGGGGGTTTATCGGGTTTATCTCGACGGGGAGCCCATGGAAGATCTCCTCGACCTCGGTATTCTGAATGGGGATGCGCTCTGGCGGAGTCTTGATCTGCATGAGCTGGATGCGCGAACCCATACGTTGAAGTTTGAAGTGGTGGATGAGATTCCAACGGGGAAACGGGTGAAGTCACCGCCTCAGAAAATGTTTAGTGTGGAGAAGTTTGTGCTGCTGCGGCTGGAGGATATGGCGGGGTATCTGGCGACGACGAAAAAGGTGATGGAGAAGTAGGGGAAGGTCAGGGTCAGGGAAAGATTCACCACAAGGGCACAAAGAGCACAAAGGAAGGGAGGAGCGGAAGAGGGAGGAGATAGATTGTATTCGGGTCACTTTTCCGGGTGAGGCGATAATACCGAAGTATTGAGTGGTTGTTGCAGATCTAATGACCGCAGAGCGGTCCGTATGCATTCCCACGCAGAGCATGGGAACGAGGGGGCCCTATTCTCTGCGTTCTTTGCGTCTCTGCGTTAAGGAAAGATCCAACTGTGCTTACACCCAGATAAAATTACCCCTAGCCGCCGGACAGATGGAATATCCGGCGGCGTTGTGGTCTGGGCTTAGGGATGGTGGGGCGTGGGGCCGTGGTAGTGGTGTATGGGGTGATGACGGGTGGGGGTGTCGTGTCTGGGGGTTTTGAGGAAGAGGGTCAGGACAGCGGCGGCGAGGCAGGCGATCCCTGCGATGAGGAAGGGGGTGGCCCATGCGTCTGCGTTGGCGGTGCCTATGGTGGCGGTGTCTTTGATGTATCCGGCAATCTGTGGGCCTATGATACCTGCGGCACCGTAGGCGAGAAAGATGTAGCCGTAGTTTCTTCCGACGTTTTTGTTGCCGAAGAAGTCGGCGGTGGCTGCGGGGAAGAGGGCAAAGTTGCCGCCGAAGTTGAAGCCGATGACGCTGGCACCGAGGATGAGGCCAATCTTGCTGGCCCCGACCTGGAAGAAGGCGAGCATCATGATGCCCTGGAGCAGGCACATGGAGAAGACGGCGGGTTTGCGTCCGATTTTATCGGAGAGGGTACCCCATACGATGCGACCGATGCCGTTGAGAATGGCGTAGAGGGCCATGGCGGTCCCGGCGGTGGCACTTGCGGCTGCTGCGTCTGTTGCGGCACCACTGGCCTGGAGGGCGTCGATGCCGAAGAGTTTGATGCAGCCGATGACCATGAGTCCGGCCATGGCGGATGCGGTGAAGATGAGGAAGAGCATGTAGAATTGGGGTGTAGCGAGCATTTGTCCTTCACTCAGTTCAACGGTACTGGTGTCGGTCAATGCCGGAGGTTCCCAGCCTTCGGGCTTGTAGTCATCGGGCGGGTTGACCATCCATTTGCTGCCAATGAGGATGGAGAGGAGGAAGGCGCAACCATAGAGGAGGAAGACGGCCTGGACTCCGGGGAGTCCCAGGAAGCCGTCGGCGGTGTTGAGAAGTCCGCCGAACCAGCTGCCGGCGAGTTTGACCCAAATGGTAGCGCCGAAGCCGAAGCCGGCCACAGCGATCCCGGTAATCATGCCTTTGTGGTCGGGGAACCATTTGACGCATACGGCGATAGGTACGACGTAGGCGAGTCCGATGCCTGTGCCGCCGATGATGCCGATGCAGATGATCTGGATGGTGAAGGAGCTCCCGAAGAGGCCACCGAGGATGTAGCCCAGTCCGAGGACGATGCCGCCCAGGACGGCGATGGGTCGTGGGCCGACTTTGGCCTGCAGGCGTCCTGCGACGACCATGACGATGGCGAAGCTAAGGAGTCCGACGGAGAAGACCCATTGTGTCTGTGCAGCGCTAAAGCCGTAGCCCCCTTCGTCAATGGGGAGTTTGAGTTGTCCAGTGAATGCGCTCCAGGCGTAAATGGCCCCCAGGCTGAGTTGGATTAGAATGGCACCGAATACAACGAGCCATCGGTTCATGGTTTTTTCTTCTGTCATGGTGTCCCCCTTTGACGGTACTGCTGTAAAAGAAAAAGAGCCGAACGTGTTGGATACGTCCGGCCCCGGTTCTGTGTTCGGATGGTATCCGTTACTGGTTCCCTATGTTTCCGGGCGTCCTGCGACGAGTGCCTCTACCACGGCAGGGTCAGCGAGGGTGGTGATGTCGCCGATAGCACCTGCGTCATTTTCTGCAATCTTGCGGAGGATACGTCGCATGATTTTGCCGGAGCGTGTCTTGGGCAGTCCGGGTGCGAATTGAATCATTTCCGGTGTGGCGATGGGTCCGATTTCTTTACGAACGTGTTTTACCAGTTCTTTGCGCAGGTCGTCGCTTGGGTCGATATCGCCGATGAGGGTGACGAAGGCGTATAGGGCCTGGCCTTTGATGTCGTGGGGCATGGGTGCGACGGCAGCTTCTGCGACGGCAGGGTGACTCACGAGTGCAGATTCGACTTCTGCGGTACCGATGCGGTGACCGGAAACGTTGACCACGTCGTCAATGCGGCCCATGAGCCAGTAGTCGCCGTCTACGTCTTTGCGGCAGGAGTCGCTGGTAAAGTAGAGGTCATTGTACATGGTGAAGTAGGTGTCTATGAAGCGATTGTGATCGCCCCAGGTGGTGCGCATGATGCCGGGCCAGGGTTTGCGTATGCAGAGTTTTCCGCCTTCGTTGGGATTGCATTCGGAGCGGTCGTCGCGGAGAATGACGGGGTCTACGCCGAGGAAGGGTCGTGATGCGCTACCGGGTTTGGTTGCGTGTGCACCGGGGAGTGCGGTAATCATGTGTCCGCCGGTTTCAGTTTGCCACCAGGTATCGACGATGGGGCAGGTTTCCCCACCGATTTCCCTGTGGTACCACATCCAGGCTTCGGGGTTGATGGGTTCACCGACGGTGCCTAGAACGCGGAGTGAGGAGAGGTCGTATTTGGCGGGCCATTCATCGCCTTGTTGAATGAGGGAACGTATGGCGGTGGGAGCGGTGTAGAAAACGGTGGCTTTGAATTTTTCGCAGACTT
>CALAXS010000818.1 GCA_937895305.1 uncultured bacterium | reverse complement strand
AAGCTGCTATTCCTACCCCCCGTACTCGCGTCCTATACCAACTTATTCGTGGATTGGAAGAACGATGAAACTTGATGGTCTCTGCTATACCAGCCCACACACCTTTACCATGGCACAGCGTATTCAGCTACAGTTGGTCCCTCCCCTTATTTCAGGGGCACTCTATGGAATCAGTGCAACACTAAAGATGGAACGGCGCAACGATGCCGGTTATGAACAGTCCATGGCCGACGGTAAATGTGTGCTCATGGCACTTTGGCATGAATCCATCGGTATGGCGGCCTATCATACCCGCGGTCGAAACGTACACACTACGACCTCTTTCAGCTATGACGGTGAGCTGGCTGCACGGATTATTCCCTACTTTGGTTCAGAAGCCATTCGTGGCTCTTCCTCCCGCGGCGGTAAAGGCGCTCTGGAAGAGTTGGTAAAAGCCACCCAAAAGGTGCCCTGTATCGGTATTACCATGGATGGACCCCGTGGACCGCGGCGTGTAGCCAAAGCGGGCCTGGCCATCATTGCAGGCCGTACCCAGACCCCCATTATCCCTTTGGCCTATGGTTTCAGGAATCCCTATCGTATGCGCTCCTGGGACAAATTCGCCGTGGCGAAACCCTTTTCTTCCGTGATTAGCCAATTCGGGGATGTCATTCCCCCGCCTGTAGACGATTCCCCTGAAGCCGTAGAGGCCAAACGTCTTGAAGTGCAAGACACGCTGAATGACCTGCACAAAGCCCTGGAACGCGAGGTGGATGATGCGGGCTGCATGGATTGGGATACCTATACGGGCACGTTACCCGAAGCGTAATGCCTCGCCAGAATAGAAAATAATTATTTAACAGCTGCGTGGGTGCGCCGTAGCTGACCACAGGCTGCATCAATATCCCGACCCTTTTCCACCCGCAAGGTAGCCTGAACACCTGCTTCAAGGAGGCGATCACGAAAAGCCTCGCACTTATCAGGGCGACTGGTCCCATAGGGTAAGTCCGCCACCGGGTTCCAGGGGATGAGATTTACCGAAGCCTTCAAACCCTTTCGGTATTCCATCAGTTCGTCAAAGTCGCGCTTGCTATCATTCACACCATCCAGCAAGGTCCACTCAAAAGTAATCTGACGCCCCGAATCTGCCTGATATGCCAACAGGGTTTCCTTTAATTGCTCCAGTGAATACTTGCGATTCAGCGGTACGAGCTTTGAACGGAGATCATCATTTGCTGCATGGAGGGATATGCTCAGGCGTACTTGCCAATCCTCTTGCGCGAAGAGACGAATACCCTTCAATTCTCCTGCTGTGGATACCGAAATCTTTCGGGCGCCAATACCCAGGCCATTCTTATCCATCAACAGCTTGATGCTCTTGATTACATTTTCTGTGTTGCGCAACGGCTCACCCATACCCATGTAAACGATGTTTGGAGTGCGCCCTTCCATGTCTTCATCTTCCAACAGAAACAGGGCTTGCTCCACAATCTCATCCGGTGTCAGGTCACGTGTAAAACCCGCCAGTCCCGTAGCGCAAAAAGTACACTTGAGGGCACAGCCCACCTGCGACGACAAGCACAAAGTAATACGGTCTGCACCACGTATCAAAACGCATTCCACCGTCTCCCCATCCGCAAGGCGCAGCAATGCTTTTTTGGTGCCCGTCCGCTCAGATTGCTCCATTTCCACCAGTGCTAACTGACGGACCTCGTAATTTTCTTTCAAAGTTTCACGCAGTGCTTTCGACAGATCCGTCATGGCATCAAAGTCACGAACCATCTTTAAATGCAGCCACTTGAATATCTGCTTGCCCTGGAATGGCTTTACACCAAGCTTCTCCGCGATTTCTACTGCCATTAATCCTGTTAGGGTTTGACCCATCTATATAGTCCTCTCGGTGCAATGCACCTTATTGTCGTTGGTACTCTTTATCCACCACATCCTGCACCGCTTGCTCCACATCGAAGTGAGCAGCCTCAATTTCATCGTTCACCTGTATCGAATTGGCATGGAATTCCATGATGCCACCGCTGCCCGGAAATCGGGTTTGGGCGGTTCTGGCAATCCATACCCCATCATAGTCCTCAAAATCACTATATGTCGTCTCAGCGATGATCTCACCCGTATTGCTATGCAGTTCAGAGGTCACCATGCGCCACGGATTGGCTTCAAAGGTTATCTGTCGATAAAGATCAGAATGTTTACCCGGCTTGAGCAGCAGTTCGATGCTACTTCCATCTTCTGCTTCTGATACGATGACAATGTCATTTTTTGAAATCTTTTGCCAATCCTCCAGGAAAAAGAGTTCTCGTGCCAGTTCCCAGGGACTTGCCTCTAAAGCGAGTGCACTAATGCGCTCTCGTGTTGCGCCCTGGTAGTACACCTGATCACCAGGTAGCGTCAATACATATTCTCCCCGGTCACTCACCAGGTCCATGACAGCTTTTGCATACATACGCCCATGAATATGTAGACGGTCTGGACGCTGGAAAAAAAGCTGGCTTTGCCGCATAACCATGGCTCTGCGGTCCAGCTCTGGCGCCATCACCACAAACTTGCCCGTAGCGCGTAAGGTCACCAGGTGTTCCTGCTGGGCAATCATGGCCGACATGACACCCGCTACGGAACGCTGTTCCGCTGTGGAGAGGCTATCGGTACC
>CALAXS010000817.1 GCA_937895305.1 uncultured bacterium | reverse complement strand
AACATTGGGAGGAATAAATAAATTCCCTTAAATACAAATCACACCACTAGCTTGGCCCTATAGATGCTGATGTTGAAGACATGGCTGCCACTGTATAGTCGTTTGGACCAAGCCAGATTGCCGCGTCGCTGCGCTCCTCGCAATGACAGGTGAGGGCAAGACCTAGCAATATGTATTAAAGCGATAGTCCTTAATAGACAGACCTGTTTGTTAATGCTTCCATTTTGTTTAAGACAACAATGACTGGCATAATACCCACTGTCTCCTTTTGATTGGGCAGTATCCGAATCATGAATTCATCTGGAAGGAATTTCCTCGTGTCACAATTTATCTGTAGTGCATCGGTTATGTGTGCCAATCTCGCGCGTCTGGAAGACGATCTCGTCGCGCTGGAAAAAGGCGGCATCGACGAGCTGCACTTCGACATTATGGACGGCACCTTCGTGCCCAACTATACCCTGGGTTTTGATTTCATCAAGGCAGCCAAAGCGTGCACGCCCAAGGTGCACTGCAACGCCCACCTCATGATTGAACGACCCGAGCGTTACATCGAACGCTTCGCCAAAGCCGGATGCGACAGCATCACCATACACGTAGAGACCTGCCCCCATGCGCAGCGTACCCTCCAGCAAATCCGCGACACCGGGGCATCGCCCGGCATCGCCATCAATCCTGCCACATCCCTGACCAAGCTCCAGTACTTGCTCCCCTATGTGGATCGGGTGTTGATCATGACCGTGGACCCCGGGTATTCAGGACAAAAAATTATTGAGAGCAGTTTTGAGCGCGTCCGTATCCTGAACGAGAACATTCGCTACAACGAATACACTGCGAAGATTGAAGTGGACGGCAACATCAACGTGGAAAACGCAGCGCGACTCGCCCGCTTTGGTGCAGAGATTTTTGTGCTGGGTACCTCCAGTGTATTTCTGGGTCCGGACATCCCGCTGGGCGATGCCCTGGCAACCTTCAGAGCAGAGGTTGAAACGCAGAAGCACCTGGTGTAGGTTGGGCGAAGTGTTCACAATTGAAGACTATCGATGCAAGAGATTGAACTCGTTCCCAAGCTCTGCTTGGTAACGCATACACCAGAGCTCTGCTCTGGAAAACAGGCGCGCTCGACCGAAATACTACAACTTCATTCCCGGCCAGGGTTAGGCATGCTGAAGCGGTGATTCCCGCCTCCGCGGGAATGACAGAAGGGCGTAGAAATAGCATTGATCTCCAATAGCTTGAGGGACAACCCACCTCCAAACATAGATAAAAAACAAACAGCTCTGGGAGTACATTTTGCTAAAAGCGGTAATCTTTGACCTGGACGGTACGTTAATCGATTCCACTGAACCGATTTTGAGTGGCTACGAATATACCTTCGCGCAATTGGACCTGCCCGTACCCGATCGCCAGGCCGTTCTGGACACCATCGGCGCACCTCTCGAAGTGCAGGTACCCATGCTCACTACGGCCTGTACTGCTGAAGAATTCTCGTCCATCTATCGCCCCTATTACAATGAACATGCACCGGGCCTTACCGTTTTGTTACCCGGCGCGAAGGAAGCACTGGATGCCTTTGCAGAAGCAGGACTCAAGATTGGTTTTGCCACGTCTAAAAAGCGCGAAGTTTCTGAAATGCTGTTGGAACACCTCGGCGTGCTCCATCACTTTGAATCCTGCGTGGGCCCCTACGAAGTAGAAAACCCCAAGCCCCACCCGGAACCCTTGTATGTTTCCGCGAAGAACCTGAATCTCACAGTAGAAGAGCTGGCTTTTGTAGGCGATATGCACTTTGATATTCACTGTGCACAGGCCGCCGGTGTGCGCGCTATCGCAGTCGCTACCGGATACCTGAGTCGTGAGAAGCTGGAAGCACTGAACGCCGAAGTGGTTCTCGACGACCTCTATGCGGTTCGTGATTACCTGCTCATGCATCGTGATGCTGCGCCCCAGACAGAATCCGTTACGTCGGGAGGCAGCCATGCACAGTAAAGTCCTCCTCCCCTACCTGCTCATCCTGTCTTTACTTTTTATGGGCGGTTGCGCAAGCACCCCCGACGAAACTGAAGTGGTGGCGGCTCCCGAAACCGCCGCGGCCAAGGTCCGTCGCTTGCGTGTAGAAATTACCGCTGACCCGAACAATGCCGAATTAAGTTATCAATTGGGCAATGCCCTGTACGATATTGGGAATTACGGCGAAGCCGCATTCAGTTTTGAGCAAGCCCTGGCGCAAGATCCAAAGATGGCCAAGGGCTGGACTAACCTGGGCCTGACCCTGCGCAAGCTGGGGAAACTCAAGGCGTCCATCGGCGCCTACGAAACCGCGCTGGACCTTATGCCCGAAGACAAAACAACGCTACACAATCTATGGGCCGTAGCAGAACTGCTGGGCGATTGGGAACGGGTCATCTGGTGTGCCAAACAACTCGTGGATCTGGATCCAGACTCCACCGACGCGCTGGCAGAACTGGGTCGACTCTACATGACCCAGGGTCAATATGACCTTGCCGCCCGTCAGTATGAACGGCTCATCCTGCGCGACCCCACGATGGCAGCAGATTATTACAATCTGGGGCTGTGCAACTATGAGCTGGCCCGCTGGGAAGCCACCGAAGCCGCCTGGGCCAAGGCTGTAGAACTGGTACCCGATCACCTCTCCGCAAACAAGGGACTGGCCGTGCTCTACTGGGAGTTGGAAAACTATGACCAGGCCTGGGCATGGGTACAACGGTGCCAGCAATTTGGCATATCGCTGGACCCAGCCTTTATTGCCACACTGGAAAATGACAGCACAACTGGCCCTTAGTATCTTAATGGAGTGAAGACCTATGTTTAACCGTGAACGGGTATCGACCTATCTATGCATGACCAAGGATGTAGGTGTGGGGGGAACCCTCTTTGGCGGCAGGATGATGGCGTGGATGGATGAGGCCGCAGGAATTTTTGCCATACAATACGCGGGGATGCCCCGTATGGTTACGCTGCGCTTTGATGAAATGCTCTTCCGCCATCCTGTGCGTGTAGGCGACATCGTCGAATTCTTTGTGCGCAACCCCAAGCTGGGCCGTACCAGCCTGAGCTTTGAGCTGGAAGGGCATGTGCGCGACACCATCGTCATCGAAACAGAATGCACCTTTATCTCGGTAGACGCAGACGGACACTCCCTCGAAATAACCCGCCCCGCCCCCGGTGAATTGGCAGAAGATGGTTAAGCAGGTTCTTCTTCTGGCACATACAAGGCCACCAGCGACAGGTCATCATCGAAATGGGGGCCGCGATTCCAGTCTTCCAGTTTTTCGAACAGGAGGTCCAGGCCTTCTTCCAGTTTTTTACCGCGCCCCTCTTCCAGTGCTTTCCGGAGCCGTTTCGGACCGAAGAGGTTCCGCTCGCCATTCATGGTTTCCGTGACCCCGTCGGAAAAAAGAATCAAACGATCACCGGGCTCCAGTAGAATCACTTTATCTTCGTAGGGCTGATTCCCGATACCAATGGGTAGCCCACCACTCTTTTGTACTTTCACCCCACCAGCAGCGGGAAGGTGCAAGGGGTCAAGATGTCCGGCAGAAACATAACGGAATTCACGTGTGGTGGTGTTGAGCACACCATAGACCAGGGTAAAGAACTGTTGTTTCTCATAGTCCCAGGGGAATTGGCGGTTTAGTCGATCGGCAACCTCTGCTGGCGGCACTATACGATCCGCACACCCATCATCATCATGCTCATGCTCACGCACCAGGGTGCTGGCATGGTTTTGAGGCGAAAGGAATCGACTGACCGATACCGCCATGAGCGCAGCGGCGGTACCATGGCCCGTTACGTCAAGCAAATACACACCGATATGTTCTTTATCCAGACGGTAAATATTGAGAATATCCCCCGCAAGTTCATCACAGGGACGGAAACGCCAGGCAAATTGAACACCCGCTGTTCTGGGTAGACGGTCTGGCAACAGGGATTGCTGAACTTTTGCAGCCGCCTGTAGATCGCTGCGCATCCGACGGTTTACCCGGGTCAGGTGCTGGTTCGTTTGTTCCAGTAATTCCAGTGCAATCTGGACTTCCTCTGTAGATTGCACCCTGGAGGTCACATCGGACTGCA
>CALAXS010000816.1 GCA_937895305.1 uncultured bacterium | reverse complement strand
CAACGCGGCAATCTCGTGCTCGCAATGATTCACACTGTAAATAAAGGGCATACGCACTACGGAAAAATTTAAATCCAGATCTGTATGTAAAACTGGGGATTACTGAGCAGTCGTATATATTGCGTGCCTCTCCCCCACCCCGTTACAATTCAGCTACTTCGTGTATTGAACCTGAGGAATTCTTGCTGTGCCATTGCCATGTCAGTTTAAATTTGCTCCCATCTGCCTTGTACTGGTCCTGAGTCTCTTCTGGGCACCTGTGGGCCTTGCGCAGGATAGCCCCGCTACGGATACGCCGACTACTGGGAGTACTTCGTCCCTTGCGCAGCGTCTATCGCCGCAGGAAACGGTACGTACTTTTTTTGATGCCATGGTAGCAGTGGACCTGGGGAATACAGAGCGTCTGGAAGAGGCCATCAATTGTCTTTATCTGGGCGAGGAACTGGTTGGTGATGTGCGAATCACCCAGGGCACTGAATTGGCGAACCGTCTGTTCAAGATTCTGAATGCCCTTGAATTCAAGATGGATAGCGTTCCGGATGTGGTGGAGGAGGGTGTAAGTAATCTGGACGTAGTATTGGGTAGCGGGGACCAGAGCATCACGCTGACACTGCGTCGTTATGATGACGGGTTGTGGCGTTTCCATTCGAGTACGGTGAGTGAGGAGAAGCTGGATGCGTTGCAGGAGCAGGTGGACGAGGCGAAGCCGGAGCAGGAAGGTGAGACCACCGCGCAGCATGTGGAGCAACTGAAATCGCCCCGTGCGGCGGTGTCGTGGTTTTTGAATTGCATGAACGAGCGTGAGGGTCTCACACGGGTCCAGGCCTTGGAGGCCATGGATCTTTCGAGTGTTACTACAGCGATGCACGCGAGCTGGGGCGGGCAACAGGCTTCCATATTAAAATTTATTCTGGATCGGTGGAAACTCATCGAACTTTCCGAGTTGCCCGGGGACAATTACACTGAAACCAGCTACATCCTCTTTCAGGAGCCCAAGGGGCGCATTGTGCTTCAGCGAAATGAGATTGAGGAAGGGCTTTGGGGATGGCAATTTTCCCAGGCATCGCTGGACGAAAAGAATCTTGAGAAGCTTCAGGATGCTTTTATGGATCGTGTGGTTGTGGAGGGACTCAGCAATAGTGAAGATACCTTGCCTATAGCGTCGCGAATTCGCCTGTTTGTCCGTCGCCTCGAAATACCACTGCTCATGAATAAGCCGCTGTATCTGGAAAACTGGCAATGGCTGGGGCTTTTTCTGGTTATTCTTTTCGGGATGATCGTCAGTCGTATCGTGACTTTTTTCCTGTCGCGGGGTCTTCGCCGCTGGTTTAATGAGGCCAAGATTCATCTGGACAGCAAGCTGGAGAAGGAATTTGCCCGTCCTATTCGCATTGCATTGATGGCGTGGTTTTGGCTCCTGGGACTCCATGTGCTTCAGTTGCCGTTGAATGCTTTGGAGATTCTGCGGATAGCAGCCATAGGGGTTACTACGGTGGGTGCCATCTGGGCACTGTACAAGCTCATTGACATTGGTGGTGCGTATATGGCGAAGCGCGCTTCCAAAACGGACAACAAATTCGATGATCTCTTTGTCCCCATAGTTATTCGCAGCCTCAAGATAACGCTAATCATTCTGGGCCTGGTCACCATTTCGCAGCAGCAGGATCGTTGGGATCTCAGTGCTATCCTCACGGGTCTGGGTTTGGGGGGCTTGGCTTTTGCGTTGGCGGCGAAGGATGTGGTGGCGAATTTCTTCGGGTCTATGACAATTATTGTTGATCGTCCCTTTGAGTTGGGCGACTGGGTGACCATTGGTGATGTGGATGGCAATGTGGAGTCGGTGGGGATTCGCAGTACGCGGATTAGGACCTTTTATAATTCGTTGATCACAGTGCCCAACGCGGATGTGGTGAACTCTGCCATTGATAATTGGGGTAAACGCAAGTACCGTCGCATCAAGACTAACCTTTCTATCACGTATGACACGCCACCGGAGAAGATTGAGGCTTTTTGTGAGGCCATTCGTGAACTCATCCGGCAGCATCCCTACACGCGCAAGGATTATTTCCATGTTTACCTGAACCAGTTCTCGGCTTCATCGCTGGATGTGTTGCTCTATTGTTTCCTGGAAACGCCGGAGTGGAACACGGAACTGCGGGAGCGGCATCGTCTCTTTTTGGATATATTGCGGGTGGCAAAAGAACTGGGCGTTGAGTTTGCCTTCCCGACACAGACCTTGTTTATGCGTGAGGATCAGTCGCCGGAACATGGGGCTACCCAGCAACCGGATGCGGCAAAAAAGGCCGGGGTTATGGCTGCGAACAAGATTACACGTGAATTTACGGGGCCTCCGGGTACGATACCGCCACCTGTTCATTTTAAGCATAAGCCGTATTACGAACTGGAAGGTGAGGCGCCTGGGGAAAACAGTGGGGAAAATGGCGAATGAGCGATAGTGACAACACTCCACCCCCAGCAGAGGCACCAGCACCACGTCCCAAGCGGGTAAAAGAGCCGTATCCGAAGATAATTACCTTTTGCATGGTCACCGCAGTGCTGTTGTTTATCATGATGATGGCTGTACTTACCCGTGATTTCACTGAGCGCATTCTGAATCCACCGCCTCCCCCTGCGGATCCCCATGGTTTCTTTGAGCAGAAGCCGCCTCGCGACGCAAATACTGGTCCTACACCTTGAGATTCACCCTGCCCAGGTAATAAAGGTGCGGATGTAGTAAATACTTGACACAAGTGCGCAAACCTGTTAGTCTGCTCCCCGACACTACATATAGTATGCTGTCAAGGAAAACCATCAGCTATGGCACAAAATCTGCGTGGACAGGCTTCTCTCATTGGGCATACCATTGGGAACTATCAGGTGCGCACCCTCGTGGGTAGGGGGGGCACGGGTGCCGTGTATCTTGCCTATGATAACGCTTTACGCCGTCCGGTAGCCCTGAAGGTACTCCTGGGGAGCCTGGCCCATAACCCGGTACATGTCCGTCGGTTCCAGCTCGAAGCACAGGCCGCGGCCCCGCTACGCCATAAAAATATCGTCCGTATCTATGAAGCGGGTGTGCGATCTTCAGTACCTTTTGCAGCGATGGAGTATGTAGAGGGCGAGGCCCTGGATCGCTTTTTGCGCCGTCATGGCGCGTTACGTTGGCAGAATGCGCTTTACATTGTGCAGCAGGTTGCGGAGGCGCTGGATTATGCCCATAACCAGGGCGTACTTCATCGGGACATTAAGCCTGCCAATATTCTTATTGATCGTCAGGGGCGTGTACGACTCACTGATTTTGGAATTGCACCGCAGCCGGATAATACGCAGCCACTAAATCCGGCCCATGACTTTACGGGTACTCCGGCGTACATGTCGCCGGAACAGTGCAACGCGGAGCCCCTGGATTGTCGGAGTGATGTGTTCTCTCTGGGTGTAATGCTCTACCATCTCTTAACGGGTCAGCTCCCCTTTGAGGGGGAAAGCACAGAAGCCCTGCTCCAGCAGATCACGACTCATATCCCACCGCGGGTAAATCTGGTGAGTCTGGGGATTCCTGATGATGTCGCCCGTCTTGTTGCGCACATGATGGAAAAGGATCGTGATAAACGCATAGCGGATGGTGCGTCCATCGTCAAACGTATCAAGACATTGCACAAGGAAGATGGCGGGAGTTCAGCCTTACCGGAAGCACTGGATGCCTATATCCGTGAAGAGACCCTGCCCCGGAAATTGACTGGTGACACGCCGACACCACAGGGGGGAACTCCTGGAAAATGGCATGTCCGGTTCAAGAAGGGGCAACATGCGTATATGCCTGTCAGTGGGCTGGCCCAGATGGCGTGTGCCCTGCTTATCGTTTGTGCGCTGGTAGGGGTTTTGTTTTGGAATTTGTCCCAGCCAGCGATTCCGATTGCCGCCGCGCCCCTGGTTGGTCATGTACAGTTTGATGAGCCGGGACCGGGCCAGGTTCATGTTCCCTTGCCCAATGCATCCTGGCACGTACGTACCATGCAATGGACTGATGATGAACGCTATTTGTTAATTCAGGTTGAAGGGGCCAGGTCCAGTCGTGCTGCAGGTGCCATGGGGATGTTGACCCTGGACTTGGATAATCGTGAAATGCGGTGTCTTCAACCGCCTTTGCAACGGGTTGTGCATCAGGCCAGTATCATTCCTTTGCCCGGTTCCAGTGCCCTGTCTACAGGTGGTGATCATGCTGAATTGCCCTGGCTTCTGACCCCCCGGTTTACGGATGCTGCTGAAACCAAAATTGGTATATTCCGTCAATACATAGCAGAGAATGTGCCTCAACCTGAAATGCTGATTCAGTTGGACGCCCATGTATGGCAGTCCAGTCGGTCCCCCTTTGGGCAGGAACTCGCGCATGGTGATATTGCATTGGCCCCGACCATCCAGAAGGCCACTATTTTACGGCAGAACAGTACGAGCGGGTTATCCATTCTGGAACAGTATGATCTTCGTGCTGGCAATAGCAGCCCCCCTGTTACGCTTGCACTGTCCCGTGCAGCCATCCTGCCAGCTTCGATCCGCTATAGCCCGGATGAAACGCTGTTAGCGTATATTCGAGAGGATGCCTATGGAGAGCGGAGTTTTTGGGTCGTTCCAGTAGATGGTACGCAGCAGAATGGTATTTCCCTTCATGTGGGCGCGATTAATCTGGACTATGCATTCCACCCTGTTGAGCAGCAGGTCCTCATCAGCCATCGGAATCAGGGTCGTAATGAACTCTTACTTATTGATACACAAGCGGGCAAGATTATCGCATCGCCCGGTACGGGCTATGTGC
>CALAXS010000815.1 GCA_937895305.1 uncultured bacterium | reverse complement strand
AATGGTCCGGTCTTTCAGCGCGGCTTTCCCCTCCAGCGCTGACTTCAATGAATCCCCGGAGCAATACGCGGGTTTCTCTCCGCCACAAAAATCCACAAAGGTGGGGAAGAGGTCCACCAACTGGGCCATACCCGTCATACGCTGCCCCGCAGGAATCCGCCCCGGGGCATACCAGATCATGGGTACATGCAAGAGACTGTCATAGAGGAACATACTTTTCCGCACCATGTGATGGTGGCCCATAAAGTCCCCATGATCCGAGACGAATACCACCACCGTGTCCTCCGCCAGTCCCTGCTTCTGCAACGTCGCCAGCAGTCGCCCCATCTGTTGGTCCACGCCATAGGCTACCGACGCATGATAATACCGCATCGTCATGCGCAGCTCGGCGTCTGACATCTTGTCGTAATAGTAGGCCCGTTGATGGGCATCCAGCCGTGGACTCAGTTTTTCTGGTTCTATGTATGTGGGGAAGTCCATCTTCTTTTCAAGCTGCTTCGCAAAGTCCTCTGCCGGTGCAAAATAGGGCGGATGAGGATCGAAATAATTCACCGTCAGAAAAAACGGTTCGTCATTCTTCACCCCCTCCAGAAATTTCGTTGCATTATCCGTGTTCTGCGCGCCATAACACTGCGCTGCTGGCCATACCATATCCCCATGCCACCACGGTGTCACCTTTGGATCTTTATATGCGCGGAAGGGTTCCCGCTTTAGCTCATCATACTTTTCAACACCACGAAACGCAGTCTTCTCAAAGGTGTGGTTCTTGCCCACCCAGCCCATGCGATAGCCCTGCTCACGGAACCATTCCAGCATGGTGTCTTTCTGACTATCCAGCTGCGCCCCCTGATTACTCAACGTACCATGCTCATGGGGGTAGCGCCCGGTAAACATGGACACCCGCGACGGGATGCACACCGGGTTATTGCTGAAGGCATGGGTACACAAGGTGCCCGCCTTGGCCATGGCATCCAGGTTGGGCGTCTGCGCATTGAGATGACCCAGGCAGCCCATGGCATCGCCCCGCATCTGGTCACACACCACCATCAGAATATTGGGGGGACGTTTGGCCGGGGCCGCTTGCACCTGAGACGCGCTCAATCCCGCCAGGGTGGCTGCACCGCTCTTCGCCAGAAAACCTCGGCGACTTAAATTGTGCTGCTTATCTTTCATCGCTATCGCACCACAATGTTCGTACCCTGCAACTCATTCAAGGCCTGATTCGCGATACGGGATACATACTTATTGTTCTTGTCCGCACGTGCCGCTTCCAAGGCAGGCACCAGTGCTTCAGCCTTCTCATCCAATTCATCGATGGCCTGCGCCGCAACAATCCGCACCAGCTCCTCGTCACTCTCAAGCGCATCTTTCAATACGTCCAAGGCACCCAGGGCCTGTGCCGCAGCAATCCGCACCTCGGGACACTCATCCTTTAATGCACTTTTAAATTGTTCGTTCACATCCTTGTTGCGCTCCTTGAGAAGCCCCAACCCGACTGTGGACCAATAACGGACATGCGCATGCATACTTTTCGCTTTGCTTATCAGATAGTCAACGTCATTAACGGCAGGTTGTCCTATGCGCTGTATCAGTTCCAGCGTCTCGTTGTAGAGACCGGGATTTTCCTTTTCCAAGGCATCCCA
This sequence comes from uncultured bacterium, assembly GCA_937895305.1. GTDB lineage: Bacteria > Hydrogenedentota > Hydrogenedentia > Hydrogenedentales > JAEUWI01 > CALAXS01. The sequence continues at coordinate 4,420 of CALAXS010000815.1, read as the reverse complement.
TACGGCATTGCGACTCCCATACTTCAAGCCCAATCGATGTAATTCCGGTTCCGGAATTAAGGACGTATCCTTATTTTCCATCATCCACTGCTGATGCTCCGCCCGGAACCGTTCCAGCGTTTCCTTATGCTTCGGGTCCGCTGCCAGATTCACCATGTTATGCGGGTCCGCCTCACAATCAAACAACTGTTCCAGTGGTTTTGCTTTCAAACGCCAGAATTCCGTCGCCTGCGATGTGTCACCTTCTGCGATTAACCGTCGAATCTCCCGCTTGATTCCATGACGTTCCGCATAGCCCAGATTTTGCTCAAAGGGTTTATAGGGCATGTAATAGCGGATGTACTTATACCGCTCATCCCGTACACTGCGTATCATATCCAACCGCTCATCCATACGGTCACGGATACCATGGATATAGGTTCGCGCTTCCGGCGCACCCTTCATCGTGAACGCCTGCCCCTGCATGTGCCCAGGAATCTCCAGCCCCGCCATCTGCAATGTATTCGGCGCAAAATCTATACTGGTAATCAGACGATCATCCACCGTGCCCGGTGTGATGTTCAGCTTGCCCTGCCACTTCTCCGGCGCATAAATCACATGGGGGATAAGGGTCCCGCTGTCATGGAGCCAACGCTTGTTTCGCGGCATGCCTGCACCATGGTCCGACCAATACACCACAATCGTATTTTCCGATAGCCCGTCCTCCTCCAACTCCTTCAGGCGATCCGCAATAAAGTGATCCATCAAAGTGATGTTTTCCAGATACCGCGCCCACCACAAACGCACCTCCGGTGTGTTCGGATGATAAGGCGGTGGAGAAATCTTGTCCGGGTCCTGTCGCTCCTCTGCCGTCAATTGCGCAACACGTGCCTCATGGTCCTTTCCCGATATATGGGCATAACTCTCATGGGTCGCGGTAAAATTAAACACACTGAAAAAGGGCTGCTCCTTATCCTCGCGTCCTCGCCAGTGGGCCTTCGCCCCCAAAGTGTCCCACACCCCCTCGGGCTTTGCAAAATTAAAATCCTCTTTCACACTATTGCTACAGAAATACCCTGCATCACGCAGATACATCGTAAATGGCTTCACACCTTTCGGTAGATCAGGAAAAAGGGTGTTGGAATTCCCCTTCCCGCCGGAACGCATGTGTTGCGATCCCAGGGTGGATGCATACATACCCGCCATCATGCTCGACCGATTGGTCGCGCATACCGGCGTCACCGTATGCGTAGCACTGAAACGCACGCCCCGCTCCGCCAGAGTATCTAATGTCGGCGTAATGGATGTCGGGTCACCATAACAACCGATGTGCGGGCCGATGTCCTCCGTTGAAATCCACACTATATTCGGACGCTCCGGGTCCGCATTCGACACCGTGCCCAATAAAAGCACCATCGCCCCCATAAAAACAAAAACACGGTTTAACCCAAACATAACAACATCCTTCCCATGTTATCTACAACCTCAAATAGCACACACATCGTCTTTCCCGCGAAAGCGGGAATTTATGTAAACCCGTTCAAGGCATCCTCGCGACCCAACTTGGATCCCCGCTTTCGCGGGGATGACGTCTTTATTAACTCGTTCCCAAGCTCCAGCTTGGGAATGCATATCCCGGAGCTCTGCTCCGGAAACTATTTCGCTTTGGCAAGGTGCTACGCCAATATATCGTTCACCACATTCCCTGCCAAATCGGTTAACCGGAAACGACGTCCCCGGAACTTATAGGTCAACTGCTCATGATGAATTCCCAGGCAATGCATCATCGTCGCATGGAAATCATGGACATGCACCCCGTTCTCCGACAGGTTATAGCCGAACTCATCCGTAGTGCCATAGCTTATGCCCGGCTTGATACCACCCCCCGCCATCCACATGGTGAAGCAACGTGGATGGTGGTCACGACCATAATCACTCGCCGTCAACGTGCCCTGCGAATAATTCGTGCGACCAAACTCACCACCCCATACCACCAACGTGTCCTCCAGCATACCCCGCTGCTTCAAATCACTAATCAACGCCGCAGATGCCTGGTCCGTCTCTGCGCATTGCGTGCGAATACCCCCCGGCAACCCGCCATGTTGGTCCCAGCCCCGATGATACAACTGTACAAACTTTACACCCCGCTCCACCAACCGACGCGCCATGAGGCAATTCGCTGCGTATGAACCTGGATTCTTTGCATCCGGACCATAGGCCTCAAACACCGACTCCGGCTCATCCGACAAATCGGTCACCTCCGGCACACTGGTCTGCATACGGAACGCCATCTCATACTGGGCAATGCGCGCGTTCAGTTCCAGGTCCCCGGTCCGCTCCAGCTTCGCGGCATGCAACTCCGACAAGCGATTCAATAAATCACGACGACTTTCCCGGCTGACACCACCAGGATTATTCAGATACAAGACCGGGTCTGCGCCCGAACGAAACTGAATCCCCTGATGCTCCGAAGCCAGAAAGCCGCTGCCCCACAACCGTGAATACAACGGCTGACCACCCTTGTTTTTCGTCATCATCACCACGAAATTCGGCAAGTTTTCATTGTCCGAACCCAGGCCATAACTCAGCCACGACCCGATACACGGCCGACCTGAAATCTGCGACCCTGTCTGGAAAAAGGTAGTCGCCGGGTCATGATTAATCGCTTCGGTGTACATGGACTTCACAAAACATAAGTCATCTGCCACCTTCGCTGTGTGGGGTAAAAGGTCACTTATCCACGCACCCGACTCACCATGCTGTTTAAAATCAAAGATGGAACCCGCCAGGGGCAACGAGGCCTGATTCGCAGACATCCCCGTCAGGCGCTGCCCCTGACGCACCGAATCCGGCAACTCCTCGCCGTTCATCTTGTTCAGGATGGGCTTGTAATCAAACAAGTCCAACTGCGACGGACCGCCACTCTGAAACATATAAATGACCCGCTTCGCTTTGGGCGCAAAATGCGGATTGCCCAGAACACCCGTCGGTGCACCCGAAGGCACCGCAGCGTACCCGGAACCCTGCATCAATCCGCCCAGTGCGATACCGCCCAGGCCCATGCCAAACTTACCCAGAAATTCACGGCGACTCTGGCCTACATCACTGCACCCGGTACATAATCGGTCATCATTTATCATTGCTTCACCTGAAATTCATCAAAGTTCATCAACACCTGCGTTATAGCCGTTGTCGCGGCCCACGCCATCAGATCCAGTTCCGCATCAACTGCGCTGGACCCCACACTTACATAAGCCTTCGCTGCTTCACTGTCTGTTTCAAAATAACGATGCTGCTCCGTATAGGCATCACGCAATATGGCCAGCTCATCCGCACGGGGTTGACGACTCGTTAACGTGCGAAACAGTACCGACAGACGTGTATCCACTACCGCTTCATGGCGCAAGACCTTCGCGGCCAATTCTCGCGCTGCTTCCACGAACTGTGGATCATTCAGCAGCACCAGAGCCTGCAACGGTGTTGTGGTGCGTTCGCGCCGCGCGCTACACACCTCACGCGTTGCTGCATCAAACATCATCATGGAGGGTGGCGGTACCGTCCGTTTCCAGAACGTATACATGCTGCGCCGATACAAGCCATCACCCGAATCTTCTGCATAGGTCTGCGAACTCGCTGCCTCCCACAACCCATCCGGCTGATAAGGTTTCACACTCGGCCCACCTACCGTATCCACCAGCAACCCGCTTACCGCCAATGCATTGTCCCGAACCAGTTCCGCGGCCAGCCGATACCGTGGTCCACGGGCAAGCAAGGTATTGGTCGGATCCACATCCACCAGATCATCACGTGGTGTAGATACCTGCTTATAGGTGGACGAGGTGACAATGTACTTGCACAACGCCTTCACATCCCAGTCATGTTCCCGGAACCAATACGCCAGATGGTCCAGTAGCTTCGGATGCGTAGGGGGCTTGCCCTGACTCCCGAAATCCTCCTGTGTCTCCACCAGCCCCCGTGCAAAAAACTGACCCCAAATCCGGTTCGCCGCGACCCGCGTCGTCAACGGATTCTTCTCATCCAGTAGCCACTGTACAAGCCCCAATCGATTTCGTGGCCAGCTTTCATCAAAGGGCAACAACTCACCCGGCGCATCAGCAAAAACCTCTTCACCCCGATTTCCATACCCGCCCCGCGCCAGCACATACGTCTTCCTGTGTTCAGGTTGCTCCGCCATGGTCATCACCTCACGCACCGATTCCACCAGTGTGTGCTCCCGCTCCTGCGCACGATGTAGACCCTTCAACGCCTTTGCGTACTTCTCATCATGCCGTGCCAGATAATAGGTCCGTTGTGCGACCTCATCGGCTTCGGTCAGCACATCCGCCACAGACTTGCCCGATGCCAGGGCGGTCACTTCCACCTGCGTCAATGCTGTACCAAAGACCATGAATTCATCAACAGCACCACCCTTAAAACCAAT
>CALAXS010000814.1 GCA_937895305.1 uncultured bacterium | reverse complement strand
CCACCATAGGTATCGCGGGGGTCGGCGGACTCGGTTCCGCTATTGCTATCGCCCTGGCCCGTATCGGTGTGGGCAAACTTATCCTCGCCGATTTTGATGTCGTCGAACCCAGCAACCTGAACCGACAGCAATTCTTCATCGACCAGATTGGTCTCATGAAAGTGGATGCACTCCAGGAAAACCTGAAACGCATCAATCCCTATGTAGAAGTAGAAATTCATGGCCTACGCCTTACCCCGGATAATATCCCCTCAATCTTTGGCGATGTAAACGTCATGGTCGAGGCCTTCGACGCCGCCGACCAGAAGGCCATGCTCGTGGAATCTTTCTGCCGTTCCTGCCAGAATACGCCCATCGTCGTCGCTACGGGCCTCGCAGGACACATGCCCTCCAACACCATCCTTACCCGGAAAATGGGCAAGCAGCTCATCGTCGTGGGTGATCTGGTTACCGCTGCCCAGCCCGGCACCGGCCTCATGGCTCCTCGTGTGGGTGTCGCAGCCCACCACCAGGCCAACGCTGTATTGCGCATTCTCCTCGGTGAAGACCCGGAAAAGGACTAAATCCATGAGCGTTACCCTAAATTTGTTTGGCCAGTTACGTCATATCGCGGATGCAGACGAGGTCAGCATAGACGTTGCTACAGACAGCACACTCTTGAGCACACTCAAGGCACTGGCTGGCAACTACGACGACTCTTTTTCCACTATGCTCTTTGACGAATCCGGCGCGGTCCGCCCTACCATGATGGTCCTCATCAACGAAACGACCATCGACAAAGCCAACCCCCCATCCATTCAGGACGGCGATCAAATAACCCTCCTTTCAGCCATTGCAGGTGGATAAGCACAGACCATGATTCCATTAAACGACGAAGAAAAAGCCACCTACGAATGGCAGATGTGGGCACGGGGCTTTGGCGAAACAGGCCAGGAAAAGCTCAAGAACAGTTCTGCCCTCGTTTCCCGTCTGGGTGGTCTCGGTGGTCCCGTCGCCCAGGAACTCGCAGCAGCCGGCATCGGAAAACTCATCCTCGCCCATGGTGGCAATCTGAAACACAGCGACCTCAACCGCCAGATCCTCATGAAATACGATGGGCTGGGCACACCGCGCATTGATCAAGCGGTAGAACATCTTTTGGCCATTAACCCGCGTCTCGAAATTGTCGCCATCGGCGAAAACATCAGCGAAGACAATGTCGATGCACTGGTCGAACAAGCCGATATCGTATTTGACTGCGCCCCCCTATTTGAAGAACGCTTCGCCATGAACCGTGCATGCGTCGAACAACGCAAACCCCTCATCGACGCCGCTATGTTCAGTCTCGAAGGTCAGGTGACCACCATCATTCCCGGCGAAACCGCATGCCTCCAATGCATCTATCCCGAAGTCCCCACCAGTTGGCAACGGGAGTTTCCTGTCTTTGGTGCGGTCTCCGCTACCGCCGCCTGTATCGCCGTCATGGAAGGTATCAAGCTACTCTCCGGCATGGCCGAACCCTCCCTCAAAGGCAAGATGCTGTACTATGACCTGCGCGGTATGGCCTTCCATAAAGTGAATACACAACGTAACCCAGAATGCCCCATTTGCAAAGACTGTTGATATAAAGGAAGCCCCATGAAGTCCCCGCTCCGCCCCTTATTCATATCACTTTTCATACTGGCAATACTGGTGCTGGCCCTACGCACCCTGCGCCCGAAAGAATCCAATGCCACCAACCTGACGCTATACTGTGCTGCGGGTGCCAAAGTACCCGTTGAGCGAATCGCGAAACAATACGAAGACGAGTACGGTGTCAAGATCCAGATTGAATACGGTGGCTCCGGCACCCTCCTCTCCCGCATCGAAGTCGCACCCCAGGGCGATCTCTATCTCGCTGCCGACAATTCCTATATCGACATTGCGATAGAAAAAAACCTCGTTGCTGAATCCATTAATGTGGCCATCATCAAACCTGTCATCGCAGTACCCAAGGGCAATCCCGACAACATTCAATCCTGGGACGACCTCGCCAATCCAGACTTCCGCATTTCCCTCGCCAATACTGAAGCAGCCTCCATTGGCAAAGCCACCCAAAAACTCCTGGACAGCATCCATAAATGGGACACCATCAAAGCACAAATAGAAAAGACAGGTGTATTTAAACCCACCGTCAACGAAGTGGCCAATGACATCAAGATTGGCGCTGTGAATGCAGGGGTTGTATGGGACGCCACCGTCGCCCAATATCCTGAGCTAGAGGCGATAGTCCTCCCTGAAAGCAACACCTTTCAAAAACACATAACGCTGGCAGTGCTTAATGCATCGGCCAATCCCACCAGTGCCCTGCGCTTTGCACGTTACCTCACCGCCAACGACCGTGGACTCCCTGTTTTCAAGGAAGAGGGCTTCCCCCCCGTCCAAGGTGATCAATGGGCGGCACGTCCAGAGATTACCTACTACGCGGGCGGGGTGAACCGCGTCGCTATAGAAGAAACCCTCGCTGAATTCAGTGCACGGGAAGGGGTCGATATCACCACCATCTACAACGGCTGCGGCATTCTCCTCGGTCAAATCAAGACCGGGGGTCGACCCGACGTCTACCACACCTGTGACGCCTCCTTCATGAAAGGCGTTGAAAATCTCTTTGGCGAAGTCAGCACCATCTCCTCCACCGACATCGTAATCCTCACGCACAAGGGCAATCCCCGCGATATTCAAACCCTCAGCGATCTCGGCAATGAAGGCCTTGTTCTGGGTCTCTGCAACGAAGAACAAAGCACCCTGGGCGCACTCACCGCGAAAATGCTCCACAGCGAAGGCATTCATGAGGCCGTTAGCAAAAATGTTGTGGTCACCTCCCCCACCGCAGACCTCCTCGTGTCCCAGCTCACCCTGGGCAAGCTCGATGCAGCCGTGGTCTACTACGCCAATACCAAATTTGTGCGCGACGACACCGAACAAATCCCCATCGACCTGCCGGGTGCAGTCGCAAAACAGACCTATACCATCGCCAACGACACCGCCTATCCCAATTTGCTCAAACGCCTACACGATACCATCAATAGCGCTCAATCCAAAGAACGCTTTCTTGAAGCGGGCTTTGATTATCTGGTCGAGGTCGATCAATGAACATCCCCACTCTCGAAACAGACGACCTCATCCTGCGTGCCTTTCGCGATACCGACCTCGACGACTACGCAGCCATGCTCGCCGATCCTAAAATTGTACGACACATTCGTGACGGAGAGCCCTATACCCGCGAGGAATCATGGCGCTCCATGGCGTTTTTCCACGGACACTGGTCATTACGTGGCTATGGCATGTGGGCCGTCGAACACAAAGAGACCCACCGCTGTATCGGACGTGTCGGGCTTCATAACCCCGAAGGCTGGCCCGGACTCGAAGTGGGCTGGCTCATAGACAGCGAATACTGGGGCCAGGGCTACGCTACCCAAGGTGCCCGTGCCTCACTCGACTACGCCTTTAGTATTCTCAACGCTGAACAAGTCCTGAGTCTAATCAAGGATGATAATCTCGCTTCTATACGGGTCGCTGAAAAAATTGGCGAAACTTTTATCCGTGAAGACACCTTGCTCGGTTTCGATCACCACGTATATGGAATCAAAGCCAATGAATACAACCGCTAAGCTTCAACTCATACCCAAGCTCTGCTTGGGAATGCATACATCGGATCTCTGCTCCGAAAAACAGACGTGATCAACAGGAAATGCTACGGCCTCAGTCCCAATTTGAGTTAAGCATGCTTATGCGGAGATTCCCACCTCCGCGGGAATGACAGGAAAGTGTAACCCTCCCGCTGCTAAAGCACAAAACGTAATTCGCGAACACTACACCTCATCCACTAGAATATATCCCAATGACCACAGCATCCACACCCCACCATAAAGTCCGCTCCGATGTACCCTTCTACATCGGCCTTAGTGTTATTGGTGGCTTCTATATTTTCATCATCATCGCCATGCTCCTCGCAGACTCCGCCATGCTGGTGAGCGGGACGACCTCAGACGAAGAGAGCAACGCATTTCTCGCGGCACTTGCCTCCCCCGAAATCCAATACTCCATCAAGCTATCCCTCATCACCTGTTCCATCACCGCCATACTTTCCCTCTGGGTTGCTATCCCCATCGGTTACCTCATGTCACGTCACCGCTTCCCCGGCAAAATCATCATCGACGCCATACTCGACATCCCCATCGTCCTCCCCCCGCTCGTCATCGGACTCAGCCTCCTCGTACTCTTCACCACCCCCCTCGGCGTTGTCGTAGAAAACACCTTCCATAAACTGACAGGCTCCCACATCACCTACGCCATACCCGGCGTTATTCTCGCGCAATTCATGGTCGCCTGCGCCTTCGCCGTGCGCACCATGCGCGCCACCTTCGAAGAGCTCCACCCACGCCGCGAACAAGTCGCCATGAGTCTCGGTTGCAACCGCTCCCAGGCCTTCTGGTACGTCACCCTCCCAGAAGCACGACGCGGTGTACTCGTCGCAGGTACCCTCGCCTGGGCACGCTCCCTCGGCGAATTCGGTCCCATCCTCATCTTTGGCGGCGCTACCCGCATGAAAACCGAAGTCCTCCCCACCAGCGTATTCCTCGAACTCTCCGTTGGCAACGTCGAAGTCGCCATCGCCGTTTCCATGCTCATGATCCTCGTCGCCATGATCGTCCTCATCCTCGTGCGCGTACTCGGCCAGGAGAAATACGTCCGATGAAAAATTTATTCATCAATATAAAATCTCTCCCATCCCCCTCGTTCCCAAGCTCTGCTTGGGAATGCATATCCCGAGGCTCCTGCCTCGGAAAATACAACCATATCCATTCACCCATGCAACAGCACGCACTTCACGACAAAATAACTCCCATGTTCTTTCTTTACCTGCTCTCCCTATTTTCTTCTCCCCTCCCCCCTTTGTGCCCTTTATGGTTAATAAAGGTCTTATCCCTCGTTCCCATGCTCTGCGTGGGAATGCATACGAAACCAAGACAACATGAGAACATGCAATCCTCAACAACAAAACCAACGTTAATCTCTCTCCCCCCTTCCTCTCCCTCTTGCCCTACCCTCTGCTCTTCTCCCCCTTTTCCTGTCTTTCTACCCTCTGTGTTCTCTGTGCCCTCTGTGGTTAGAGGTATTCCATCTTGATTACCCTCGACAACGTAAACATAAAAGCAGGCAACTTCGCCCTCACCAACATCTCCTTCACCATACCCAAAGGCGCCTACGCCATCCTCATGGGCAAGACCGGTTGCGGCAAGACCACCCTCCTCGAAGCCATCTGCGGACTCAACCGCGTCACCAAAGGAAAAATTGTTCTCGCTGACCGCGACGTGACCCACCTCAAGCCCGCCGAACGCGGCATCGGTTTCGTCCCCCAAGACGGCGCACTCTTCACCACCATGTCCGTATACGACAACCTCGCCTTCGCCCTACGTATTCGTAAATGGGAAAACGACGCCATCACCCAACGCGTCCAGGAACTCGCCGACCTCCTCGGCATCACCCCCCTCCTCCAACGATCCACCCACAACCTCAGCGGTGGTGAAGCCCAACGCGTCGCCCTCGGACGCGCTCTCGCCTTCCGCCCCCCCATCCTCTGCCTCGACGAACCCCTCTCCGCCCTCGACTACGACACCCGCATTGACACGTGCCAACTCCTCGAAACCATCCAGAAAAAACTCCGCGTCACCGTCCTCCACATCACCCACGACCGCAACGAAGCCGAACGCCTCGCCGATGTGATACTACGCTTTGATAAGGGTGTGGTGAGTGAAAACCGTAGCTAGTTAAGCTTCTGATTACCCCCCGAAATCAACACCAATAAATGATTCGAAATTTTCGAAATATTGTTTTTCGGTCTTTTCATCAATTAAACGTGTATCACATATTGGGCAAACGACAAACACTTCCTCCAGCTCGTCTTCATCCCTGATATACACACCTGAATACTTCTTAAAATACTTCGAGGGAAATCCACTACCGCATGACCTGGGATCTTTCGATTGTAAATACTTCTCAATCCCAACATCAATAATCATTTCGTGATATCCCAAGGCACTC
>CALAXS010000813.1 GCA_937895305.1 uncultured bacterium | reverse complement strand
GCTCACCCCACTACGGGTGATATTGAGACTGATTTTAAAATTGCTACGGACTATTTTGCCCGGGCAATGCCCCAATACACTCCTAAATTGCCGCCGCAGGAGCTTCAGCGGAACGCGAAAAAAAATAACGAAGATTCAACTACGACCAATCCAACACCCGAGTCTTCGTAAACTCATCACCAACCCAATAACAAACCCCCGATGCACATTGCACCGGGGGCTTTTTATTGACTTAAATGGTTGAGGATCTATTTAGGTTCGATCTTGCTCCGGCAAAATGCGGTCGATGCGTCGGCCTTGGTCCAATAGCCTACGCCACCAGCACCGGGCATCCGGTCATCCGTAGCTTCGAGCAATTTTACGCCATTTAGATAACCTGTGAAGTTATTACCCTCCTGTTCGATGCGCAGTTCGTTCCAGGCCTTTGCATCGGCTTCCACATCAACACTAATGATCTGTTTGCGTCGACCCTCAATTACCACATAATAGCGGAAGTTTTTTTCCAGCGGATTATAGCGTGCAACATAGTAGTTATCTTTGTCCTTTACACGCCACATGACACCACCGCCCTGATCGTCTTCACCGGAGAGTGCTTTCACGAGGACCGAGATAGACCCGTTTTCGAACTGACGCTTGGGGGTCCAGAGCAGGTTATAGGTACTCGAGGTCTCGTCGTTAATTTCACTAAGCACAATGGAAGGTTCGCCATCTGGTCCCTTCAGATCAGTGGTGTTCAACTCCCATTTCGCGAGAGGACCTTTCTGTCCGGTCGCCTCGACCACCCAGTCTTCGGGAAGATTTTCCACATGGGCCTGTATAGGGAATTCGGGTTCGGGTTCGGGAATAACGACACCCTCGGGCCATTCAGCGCCTTTATCGATCCAGGTGCGAAGGACACCAATCTGTTCCGGGGTGAGGAGATCGCCTTTGTTCGGCATAACTTCAAAATCATCGGTTTCGCTAACGCACAGTGCGATTAAGAGACTGCCTGCGCTGTTGCCGGGAATGATACAGGGGCCATCGGTGCCACCCTTCATGGCATCTTCTTTATTATTGAGCTTGAGATCGGATTTAACTTTTTCCTCACCGTGGCATTTTATACAGTTGTCCCGCAAAATCTGCTGGACTTCGCTGAATTCGACAGCACGGTCCACGGGCGGAGGGAATTCAACGGCGAAGGCACCGCTACTGAGGATACTGGCGATAGCCAGACTGGCAATCATTTTCATGGTTAATTCCTTTTTATTTTGCAATAGTGGAGGTGGTGCACTACTGGCTTCCCCCTGTAGACCCTCGATCCTAGCATAGCGGTTTCATGGAGGGCAAAAGTTCCAGCATGTCCACAGGACGAGAAAACTACAGGGTTTATTCAGCAATCTGCGTCCCCGACAGGGTCTCCCTGCCAATAATGAGGCTCACGAAGGCATGGACAAGGCCGGGGTTATTGCTATGACCATCAAGATGGGCATTAATCTGGCGTTGTACTTCGTCCACCTGGAGCACATCCTCGTAGAGGTGAGTCTTGGCCAGACATTGAAGAATGAAATCACGGCTACCGGTCCGTTGCCATTGGGTATAAAAAACACCTTTTTCGAGGTTGCGCCCGCCCAGTCGTCCACCCGTTATTTTTGGGAGAATGCGGTGGTAAACACGTTGCCCGGCGCGGTGACGCAGCTTGCTGAGTTTTGAACCCCCTATGGGAATGGCATCGCCACTACGGGGAATCCTGGCAAGGGCGGGATAGTGTCGGTTGATTAGATCGAGGAAAAAGCGTTTACCGCGACGGTGCTGCATGGGGATAGCGAGTAGATAATCCCATACGTCCACATCGTCGTAGGGAAAGAGGGGCCGGGTCGTGGTGCCCTGTAGGGCCAGGTCAACGCTGATGAATCGTCTGTGCTGTTCGTCTCGCCGCAAGACTTCGTTACGGGAGGCGGTGGGTAGATCCTCAAGACTATCATAGGATTTACGCAATTCGCGCAAGGTCTCGCCATAACAGGTATCATAAATAGAATCTTTGAGCAGGCCCTTGAGCCGTTCTTCGTTGAGCAGTCCGCTGAACGCACGGTCCACGAGTACAGTGAAGGCATCATCGGGATTTTCATCCAGTGGAAAATTGGCCGCGACGCCCCCACAGCCCAGATAGCCAGTGAGCATATTGCGCAAGCCTTGTGCTTCGCACATATCGTTGCTGCATATCGCCCAGGAAACGTGGGCAGATGTCATGCCTTCGCTACGGCGAAGGGCTTCGGGTGCATAGCATGGCAGATAGTCGCTGCCTACCTGGATAAAGTGATGGTTATATCCGCCCTGCAAGGCGATTTTACGTGCGAAGCGTGCATCATGGCCCCAGGGATCGCCTGCAGTGATGGCATCCATCCCCTTGCTGTGTCCCTCGTCGGTGAGTATACCGGAGAGCACTCTGGAGTCGAGACCGCCAGTAATAAATAAACCTGTATCGCGTTGGTGGTAGCGGCGTGTTACCGCATTACGGAGTCGTTCGAGGTAGCCATCTGTAAATACTTCCAGGGGTGCGTCCACATCTTCGATGGGGGTTGAATGGTGCTGCCAGTAGTTTTCGATATGGAGTTGACCGCGTTGCCAGGTGAGTATGGAAGCCTGCGTCATGACCTTAACATCACGCAGCAGGGTGCGGTCTTGCACCGTGTGACTCAGTGAGAAGAGGTCGTAGATGGTGTGCTCGTCCAGGGCAGGGTTGGATGGGAGATGGGGTGAGATGGCTTTGATCTCGGGTCCAAAATAAAAGGTGTTACCGTTTTGATGGTAGTAGACCTTGGCAACGCCACCGCGGTCATTGATGAGGGTGAGCCGCTCTTCTTGTGCCTCCCAGAGGGCGATAGCGTAGTAGCCGTTCAAGCCTTCCAGGGCTTCACGCCCCAGTTGCAGATAAGCCTGAAGCAGGAGCCGGGGCAATGGATAATCACTGGCCTCTGTATCGCCTGCCTTCTGAAGACGTTGACGAATCAGGGGATGATCGGTCAGCTCCCCAAAACAGGCCAGGTGGGTCCCCCCCACTTCCGCGACGCCCATGGTGTCGTCAAGGTCTACGCAGGCAAGCCCTGCACCCGTAGCCATGGTAGTCGGACAGGGGTACCAGCTACGGTGACGAAGGGGCGCAATCATGCGGTCCAGCTGTTGTGTGATGTCGGTGCTTTGGGGATGAACCAGTCCTGTAATACCGGGCATGGTGTGTATTTATCCTTTACAACATGGTTTAGGTGCCCACAGCCCCATTCACAGTCAAGGAGATTGTGCACAATTCTGTGTTCGCTATTCTAAAGCACTTGCGCTAGCGGACACCAGAGGGTAGGATGGTGGCATTGTAGCTTAGGAAGTCGAGGCAGAGATTTATGGCCCGCATCAAATGTCCACGTTGTTTTGAGGTGAATGCCAGTGGCGCCGATCGTTGCGTCAAGTGCGATGCACCCTTACCAAAGATCAAGATTGCTGCCCAGCCCATGTCAGCACAAACACCAGCAAACCCGACCCAGTTCAATCGTGGTCAGGTGGTGGCAAACCGGTATTCGGTGCAAAATCTGATAGGGCGGGGCGGTATGGGCTGTATTTATAAGGTCCATGATAATGTGTTGGGGGAAACGGTGGCGTTGAAGACGTTGTTACCCCAGTTCGTAAAAGACAAGATGGTGGTGGAACGTTTTTTTAATGAGGCAAAAATCGCCCGGAAGATGGCCCACCCGAATATCGTGCGTGTCCATGACATTGGCACAGCAGACAGTACGGTATACATTTCCATGGAATACCTGCATGGGCAATCGCTTCGTGAATTGATGGAGACCCAGCCGGGGGGGATACAGATTCCCCTCAAGAAGTCGCTCTATATTATTGATGAACTTTGTGCTGCATTGGAATACGCGCATCAGTACACGATTCACCGGGACATCAAGCCGGAAAATGTCATGATTGGTAGCGATGGCAATGTAAAGCTCATGGACTTTGGTATTTCGAAACTCATGTCAAACACCCGTATGACCGGGGCATCGGTGGTCATGGGTACGCCTTTCTATATGTCACCGGAGCAATTGAAAAACAGTCGTGATGTGGATGCCCGTGCAGATGTATTCAGCGTGGGTGTCGTCCTTTATGAAATCATTACGGGTAATGTACCTACGGGGGTGCCCAAGCCCCCCTCTGCCGTATCGAGCGATGTGCCGCAGGAACTGGATGGCATCATTGAGAAATGTGTTGACCCGGATCCGCGCAAGCGCTATCAGAATGCGACGGAGTTGCGTACCGCGTTAATCCCTATCATATCTGCCGTCGCATCGGGGCAATCGGTACAATCACATACCACACAGATCAAGGTTCAGTCCAACGTACCCGTGCGAAAGGTAGTCGGTGTGGTTTTGGCTGCCATGGTGGCTATGGTTTTAATCGCTGGTATTCTTTGGGCCGAAGGCCAGCGTAAAGAAAAACTCACCGCCTGGGCAAAGGCCCAAAGTAATGGCACGACCATAGTTGGCACAGTCCATGACAATGACATCAGTTTTGAGACCTATCGTAATCTAATTCCTTTGTTGCAAGATAAATCAGAAATTGCAGCTCGTAATTCGGTTGATTATGCCGAGGTTTTTGTTGCAGCAGGTACCAAGTGGGAGGATGCGGAAACGCTGGCGAAAGATCCCGAGAGTGCATCGGCCGCGATTGTGCGTGCCCGTGAGGCCGTGCAGCATTATCTGGCACCCATTATGAGTCGTCTGGCGACGGACATGGTCTTTGTGCCCGGGGGCAGTGTACAGTCCGGGAATAGTGTGGCCTATGTGGCACCCTTTTTTATGGACAGTTATGAAGTTCGCATAAAAGACTTTTCCCGTTTCGTGCGCACTGTGGAGGGGGGATGGAACCCGCTGTTTAAGGATGTCCCTGCGGGTGCAGCGGACTATCCGGTAACGAATGTTACCTTTTTTGATGCCCAGGCCTTCGCGGCTTGGCAGGGTAAATTGTTGCCCACCAATCTACAGTGGTCCCGCGCTGCCTATGGTGGTGCCGGTGCTTTGGATACCTATCCATGGGAAGGGGGTCAGTGGGATGTTAGCGCATGTAATTGTTCGACTGGAACCCCGGCACCAATAGGTACTTTTAGTGAGGATCGTAGTTGGGCGGGGTGTTTTGATATGGTGGGTAATGTAGCCGAATGGACACGAACACCCTACACAGAATCGCTGGAGGATGTTTCTACAACCGCTATCGATTTTGGGTCAAGACTGGTGGTACGTGGTGGTGACTATACGCGCGGTGAAGTGCCCCTTCGTGATTTAAGCGGTGCGCCTTTTGACACGGCAGCACCCCAGCTCGGGTTCCGGTGTGTACTGGAAATTCCGGGTGATCCCGAAGCTATAGAGAATTTGTTGAATGCATTGGGCTAAGTACGGTTGAAACCCGGGTGAATAAGCATGGCAGAATATACAAATAAAGCATTGGTCCGTATCCAGTCGTCACTGGACCGTATACATCACACCTGGGCGCAGGAGGGTACGGTATTGTGCCAACTTCTGGAAGATGCGGTAGCACGGAATGCATCGGGCGAAGTTGAAGTTGCGCTGGATGCATCGGTGGTGCAGGCCATGGAAGAGCGGTTATCGGAACAGGAGGAGCGAATTCATGCACTGGAGCATGAGCTTCAAGCGGTGGAGGAAAACCGTGGGCAGGTCATGGAGCAGTTGCGTGTTTCGCTGGATACAGAACGTAAGGCCCTGGATCATGAGCTGACCTTACGGCGGGAAATCAAATCGCTTCGCGACAACAATGCCATGCTGGAGGAACGCCTGGAAGCGACCACAGCTCTGGTCATAGAAGAGGAAGAAGAAGAAGCGGCCATGTCCATGTCGGCACCTGCTTTTTCACCGTCCACCATTGGCCATAATGCAGACCGGAGTCTCATGGGGGAGATGTTGGTTCAGGCGGGGATCATCACTACCGAACAGTGTGCTGCATTGCTCCAGACCCAGCGCCAGGAGCTGACCACCCGTCTGGGGGAACTCGCGGTGAAGGAGGGCTATGCGAGCGAAAATTCGGTGGCCCGTACCCTGGCGGCCCAACTCAAACTGGATTATGTAAACCTGGAAGACACGGAGCCCGCTACTGCGGTGGTGGATTGCATCAGTCCGCACCTGGCACGACTACATCAGGTCTTGCCCTTGCGTGAGGAGCAGAACGGCCTCATCGTCGCTATGGCGAATCCGCTGGATCTCATCGCGCTGGAAGATCTGGAGCTTGCCCTGAATAAATCCATTCAGCCTGTGGTCGCAGCGTCCTCGCTGGTCCGCGCCCAGGTGGAAAAGCTCTACCCCGCATCGTTTAATAGCTAGGGTGGCTAAGCCCTTCCTGCGCACCCTCTTCACCATCTACGATTCCGTTTTACAGAAAGCTATTATTAATTAAATGCTATAGCCTGTCTATTACCGGGCTAAAGCATCTTTACTGATTGCGCCCGATGATTCCTTGAGGATTTCAACAAACTCGAGTTCGGATAAACTTAAACTCTTAAGTAATTCCTTGCAGGCATTTGCAAATTCATGAACATTGTCTTTGTTTATGTTGCCATAGGTACTTGCCATTAATGAACCCAGTGCTACAACTGCAACCAGTTCTTTGCATTGACCCGCTTCTTTAAAAGCATGGTGAAAACGAACAGGCTCGCTGATCTCGATGGGTAATCCCCAGTTTTCCATGAGGATAAATCCAACTTCAGGGTGGGCCATGCCAAATAATTCATTTTCCAGTTCGATGATATCGATGTCCTGCAAATCCTGACTCACTTTGTCATAGCGTTCAGGTGCAATCTCTGCAAATACCACTTTCCCGATGTCGTGTAACATCCCTGCGGTAGTAACGCCACTGGAAGAAATCTTGCATTTCTCTGCAATTATTTTTGAGGTAATTGCACAGCGCATGGAACGTTTCCAGAACGCTTTGAAATCGAATTTTGAACCCTTGTCAAAATAATCAATTACCGCAGACGAAAGCACGATAGAATACACCTCCTGCGGCCCTAACAGTCGTGTAGCCATCTCAATATTATCTACTTGATGGGCCAGGCCAT
>CALAXS010000812.1 GCA_937895305.1 uncultured bacterium | reverse complement strand
CCGCTTCCCTCTTTGTCGGACTCATTGTAAATCCTGCGCTGGCCTCCCTCTTCATGCGCAAGCCCAAAAAATTGAAACCCATCAATGCACGCCATTCGTTCCTGGTACGTGGCTATGTAGTGGTGTTGCGCTTCTGCCTTCGCTGGCGACTACCCATTACGACACTGGCAGTGACCATGTTGGTGGTCATCATCAAAGTTTTCATGGATACGGCACTCATTGAATTTGAGCCAGAGGTAGAACCGAGCCGAGGCTATATTGAAGTGGATAATCCCCAGGGAACGAACCTGGAAGTTACCGATAAACTAATTCTTGAACTGGAAAAGATAGCGCAGGAATACCGGGGAGACCTGGATTACATCGTGGCCAATGTGGGTACCCACGGTGCGAGCAATATGGGAGAGAGCGAGGGCGGTGAGAGCAATATTGGGCGTGTCACCATGGACTTCCCCCCCTTGCAGGATGCCAAGGTGCTACCGACCACTGTGCTACAGGAGATGCGGAGGAAGGTAGCTCATTTTATAGGCACAGAGATTACGGTGGAGGAAAGCAGTCAGGGGCCCGACCCGAAGCCACCCATCAATATTGAGATTACCGGGGATGATTATCAATACCTGGCAGAGATTGCCCTACGCATCAAGGATATTGTTAAGGCGGTGCCCCATGTGATTAATCCCAATGACGACTACGACACGGGTAAGCCAGAGCTCAAGGTGGAGGTAGACCGGGAACAGGCGCTGGTACTGGGACTTAACACCCAGCAAATCGGGCAAACCGTGAAAGCTGCAATCGACGGCATCAAGGCTGGTGAATACCGTGAGGGCGACGAAGAATACGATGTCATGGTACGTTTCCCCAAAAGCTTCCGCGAAGACCTTGCCAACATCGAAGCCATGAGCATGGTCAATATGCGCGGTGAAGCCGTCCCCTTTGCTTCAGTAGCCGAACTCAAACAAAGCTCAGGACTTGGCTTTATTCACCGTATCAACCGCAAGCGCACCGTTACCGTTTCGGCCGATGTGGAGCCGGGTATCAATGGCAATAGTGTCCTGCAAGTCGTTCAGGAAGCATTGAAAGATTTCGATCTACCTGCTGGATACAATCTCACCTATACCGGCGAAAACGAGGATATGGAAGAATCAGAGGCCTTTCTACTACGGGCCTTTTTTGTGGCTCTATTCCTTATCGCGCTCATTCTCATTACCCAATTCAATTCCATCATCCAGCCCCTCATCATCATGAGTTCCGTGATTCTTTCCCTCGCCGGGGTATTTCTCGGCTTGTATATCTTTGATATGCCCTTTGGCATTCTCATGAGTGGTATCGGCTGTATCAGCCTGGCGGGCGTGGTAGTGAACAACGCCATCGTACTCCTCGACTTTATTAACCAACGACGATTGCAAGGCGTAGAAACTGAAGAGGCCATCATCGAAGCCGGCGCCACCCGCTTCCGCCCGGTGATGCTCACCGCCATCACCACCATCCTCGGTCTTATCCCCATGGCTATGGGTGTAAGTTTTGATTTTAGAAACAGAGTCTGGATTTCCGGTGGAGAATCCTCACAATACTGGGGCCCTATGGCCATCTCGGTTATCTTTGGCCTGGCCTTCGCCACACTGCTGACCCTCATCGTGGTGCCCGTACTGTACAGTCTTAGTGTGAGTGCTACGAACCTGTTTACAAGACCTACACCTCCCAAGTCGACCGCTCCCCAGCCTGCGGTTGCCAAGTCTGTATCGGAATAATTCCCCATGGCCCCCCGCCTCATCGCCAACCTCATTTATGTTACCGTGATTCTGCTGGGGGGTGCCTGGCTCTATCGCAGCGTCACCGCCTTCGAAGGCGAGATGATCATTCCTCTCAAGTGCAGCGAGACCATGGCGATTCGTCCCGCTACGGGCACCTTCAACCTGACCGCCCTGCAACACAAGGTACCCGCAGAACTGCTACTGCTCGATAACCCGGCGAGCATGCGCATGCTCGACGAAAAACTAAACTACGACGGAGCACAACTGCCCCTGCAGGTGCGCGTAGACCGTATAGAGGTCTTGAAAGAACGACCCGACAAAGAAGTTTTTATTTTGGACACGGGTGAAGTTAAGGATTATAGGCCTGTAGAAAAAGAATACACCATCAAGGAAGGTACTGAAATACCTGTAGAAGATCACACCCTCGTCGTCGGTGCTCGTACCCCTGGA
>CALAXS010000811.1 GCA_937895305.1 uncultured bacterium | reverse complement strand
GTCACCCGCTTCGGCATTCACGAATCCAGGGTCAGCAATCAATGAATCCACATCATGGCCCTGGGCCTGCCACTCAGCGAAAGTGCGACCAGAAAATTCAGGTTCATCGCCAGAGCTATCCCAGTAAATGTTCTTGTTCAGCTTCCAGTTGCCATTTTTCCAGGTACTGCCCAGAGCCTGGCCCGTATTGAAGTATACGATGTTATTTTCAAAGGTGAAGGAATTATGTTCTTCCTCGCGGGAACGGATAATCTGCGGACCATGGGAATAGGCGAAGATGTTGTTGCGGATTATGTTGTCTCGACCGTAGTGCTGATGAAAGCCCCCGGTCGTCGTGTTATAGACCAGGTTATTCTCCATGACGATGCCCGTGCTGCCCTCGTCGGTGTAAAGGCCCCAACCCCCATAAAGACGTGGGTGGGAAATGACATCATGAATCAGGTTGCCGCGCAGTGTGGTGCCCGGTGATATACCCAGGCAGTAGATAGCACCCATATCATTTAGCTGACCCAGACCGATGTTGTGAATGTGATTATTATCAATCACATTATGGTTGGCGGAGCTTTCTGCATAGCCCCAGGACCAACCCACTGACACGCCGGTATACCGGAAGTCACAAATCTCATTATGAGTGATGGTGTTGTTGCTACTACGACCAATCCATACCCCCACCGCAGAGCGAAAAGTCTTACCACCATCGTGGATAAAAAAATTATCTATTCGAATATCTCCCGCCACTTCGTTTTCTGTAGCAGGGCTGCCCCCTTCGCCAATACGTACACCACCAGCACCCAAGTCGGTGATTTCACAAAGACTCATGCGATTATGCTGACTTCCGCGGCGAAACCACACACCATAATTGCCAAGATGACTTATGCTCGCATTCTCAATAAAAACACTTCGTGCCCCCACCATCTCAACGGCGGCATGAACCTTGTAGGCAGATTGTGCATCACTATGGCCCTCTGGCGCGATGGGGTACTCAGTGTACCGAAAATCGATTCCATCAAAGTAGATGTCCTGAACAAACTTGCCTTCCTCCGGCTTACCTTCCAGCACCAGCAATTGCTGTGCTACAGGCGCGATGACCTCTGCATCTTCAATGGTCTCGCCTTCGCGAGGGATGTAATAGAGCTTGCCAGTTTTTCGGTTAAGATACCATTCACCAGGCTGGTCGAGACCCTCGTAGAGGTGTTCAATGAAGTAACGCTGGTCCGGTTGCCAACGACCATAAGTCCAGCGTGCTGGCCCGGTAAATTCCAGGATGTTGTTTTCGCGGTCGATGTTCTTGATACGCGCCAGCGAAGTAGCCCAGGAGTGAAAGGTCACCACCACCGCATCGTCCAGACTGTCCCAATCGCCAATATCATCGGCGTGAAACTTAAAAGCCGTACTGCTTTTAACTTCCTTGCCCGTCTTCGCATCCTCCACCATGACTGGACCTGCCGTGCGGAAAAAATCACTATCCGGCGGATGGTCCCCCCAGGGATTCGCTGCGTTGGGTGTCCGTGCAGGTTGGGCACGTTCTCCATTCACCCAGAGGCTACTGAAATGCCACTCGCCCGAAGCCACTTCCGGGATGGTGGTGACCCATCGCCCATCTTCCTCGGTAAAACCAGTGACACGCTTACCACCAGAGATGACAGGTTGCTCGTCTTTGTAGGCACTAAAATGTATGGTCTTCCAATCGGGGAAATCTTTACTTGTGCCCGAATCTTCAGGATAAAAACGAATTGCTTCGGTAATGGGATAGATACCACCTCGAACCCAGACAAATGCACCGTCATCGGTTTTTCCTTCACCGCGTAGCACCCGCAATCGGTCCCGCGCACCCACGATGCTGGCAAGCGGCCCGTCCGTCCCGGCAGCATTTGTCTCCAGCCACGACCCACTCCAATCATCATCGCCATCAGGGGATATATACAACACCACTGGTGCAGCAACACACCATTGAGCACCCAATATCAACACAAACAAAACACAAGTTAATAATCCACGCATTCCCCGATCCTCCCTTGAAGGTCTTGAACATTGGACCATTCATATTGGCTTGTCGGGACGTAGTAATGCAAGGCAGTCGGGGTGGTGCTTAGGCATAAAAAAAAGGACAACCTCAAAGAGGTTGCCCTACGTACTAGCAAAAACTAGTGGTTCAGCGGATTTCTTAGAAGATCCAGCCAAACAGGAAGTCAAATACACCTTCAACAAAGTCAAAGATGGCTTTGAAGATGTCGCCAATAAAATCAAACATATTCTTAAGCTCCTTCAGTTATCCCCCGTTCAATTGGAGGTTTTTTATCGCGACCGAGCCCCCTACATACGGGTGTAGTTCGGCCTTCACGCGCTAAATATAGCAAAGATCCGTAGCGATTTCAACTTTCAAGCGCAGCTTTATAGCCAGTTTCCGCAGCCTGGCCCATGTTCCCTATACTATATCGCTTGATGTGGTCCTGCCCTTTGGCAACAAGTTCTTTGCGTAATTCGGTGTCGTTGATGAGAATGCGCAATTTCTCTGTAATGTCTTTTATATCAAGGGGATCGGGATAAAGGGCACCGCCTCCGGTGACTTCCATAAGGGCAGGATCGGTGGATGCCAATACTGGCGTACCGCAGGCAAGTGCCTCGATGACCGGGATGCCAAAGCCTTCGTACAATGACACAAAGGTAAATACGTCCGCCAGATTGTAGAGTATGGGAAGATCTACGGTATCGACATAATCGGTGAATTGTAGATGGTCCCCCAGGTTAAGGGCCTCCATATTTTCCAGCATGGCACCGTAGAGCCAGGCGCGTTTCCCCACGATGACGAGGGTATGCTCAAGGCCTTCTTCGCGGAGTCTGGCGAAGGCCTGGGCGAGGCGGATAAGGTTCTTGCGGGGTTGGAGGAGGCCGACGTAGAGAATGTATTTTTCCGGTAGATTATACTTTTGCCGGACCGCTTCTCGCCGGGCGTCGGTGATAGTCTCGTTATAGATGGGCGCGAGGGCATTGGGTACCACATCAATCCTGTCCGGGTCTATCTGGAAGGTGCTACAAATCTCGGTTCGCATGGCCTCGGTGACGGTAAAAATACGCCGGGCACGATTAAGGGTACTTCGGGACATACGCCGGAGGCGATGCCGATCGAGGAAGGGCATGGACTCCGGGAATCGATAGGCGACGATGTCGTGCATGGTCACCACATAGGGCACAGGGCAGATCGGTGGTGCGGTGTATTGCACATGGAGCAGGTCGAGGTGGTATTTTTTTGCCATCCAGGGCAGGGCAAAAGGGACGCGCAGATAGGACGAGTTGGTGGGGATGGGCGCGGTAGGGAAGCCCGCCGTTTCTCCCCCCTGGCGGTGTATGGCCTGACTGGTCAACGCGGTAATCCGGGCATCAGGGCAGACCTGCGCAAGCCCCGCCAGGAGATTGCGCATGTAGGTTTCATTACCCCCTGCGCGCGCGCCGATATAGTGGGCATCAATGCCGATATGTTGCTGATCCAGCATGGTCATAGTGTTTTGAACGGTAACACAGTGTTGTTACACAGCACAAAAAAGGCGGCATGGTGTCAGGTACCATACCGCCATCTACTTGGGGAACGATTAATGACTGTGTCCTTCGCCATGGGTCGCTTCGTGCAGAATAAACCCAGCTTCGTTCATAGGGAAGGGTCGAGTGTCACGACCGCCCGGGGTCCAGCGCGTAAACTCCACATGACCATCCATAAAGAGGACGTTGGCACCACCGGGTACGTGATTGAAATGCGCGGGATCATCCTCCGCCACGGAATCATAGAGGGTCACAATTTCAGACTGGGCTTTTGCGGTTGCAGCCGGATTGTTAATGTCGGTCAGGAAGAATCGCTCAATACCTTCTTTCAGACGAAATATCTCGCTACGTCCTCCTACAGTCAATGGGGTACCACCATCCTCCAGCGTCCAGGTGCTATCCATAAACTCAAGGGCACCATTGCTTCCATTACCAGAATATGCTGTTACAAGTTCTTCTCCAAAACCTTCAACCGCAAGAGCGAAGTTAGCAAAATCAATCTCCGATTGAAAAAGGCTGGTGTTAATGGCATATCCGAAATATAAATAGGGTTCGGCCAGAATTTCGCAGGGTTCGACGATACCGTTATTGGAAAAACCTGCAATGTCTTCCCATAACGGATTCGTAGTATCGCCTCCATCGTAAGCATCCAATGCGGTTCCAGCACTCGCCCAGCTGGGACAGATGAGCACATTCCAGTCCGTCAGGTATTCGGGATAGACGGAAACGCCACGAAATATACCACTCATGCCGAGTAGTTCATCGTCACAGTTCACCGCCTGCATGGTGGGGTAGGTAGAACTCCGGGATTCGTTGGCATACATCTTTAAGACAATACCAAGTTGTTTCAGGTTATTCTGACAGCTGGCACGGCGTGCCGATTCCCGTGCACGACCGAGTGCCGGGAGCAGGATGGCGGCAAGAATGCCAATAATACCGATAACGACGAGAAGCTCTATGAGGGTAAACCCTTTTTTATTCATGATAAATAATTCCTGTAGGACCAGAAAAACCAATCCGTGAAAAATCACGAACCTGGCACGGTCGAGTTTATTAAGTTATTGAAGATGGAGAATATTTCGACTCAGGAAAAAGTCGTTGCGGGAGGACCCCGACTATGAATGGTCTCATGGACTTGCGCAATCATTACAGCAGTGGATTCAGGCAAATATGATGGAATGGTGACGTTCTGTACAGCGGGCTGGCTCAGGAATAGCGCGTTAAAATCGTTGCCAGTGTGGAATGTGCACAATGCACAATTCAATTCATGGGCTTCGTCATGCGCATTGCTGTCCACCAATTGAAATCCACAGCTATGGGATAACTGGATTGTATGTTCCCATGCGTGGTGTAATGGCATGATCATGGGCGCAAGAAACAGCGCGAGTGTAAGTACACTCAGCAGGAAACGCTGTGCAGCGATACGATTTGTTATGGCCCTTTGCATTCACTAATGATAAATCATTTTCATTT
>CALAXS010000810.1 GCA_937895305.1 uncultured bacterium | reverse complement strand
ACATCAAGCAATCCTGTAGTACCGGGAATGAGCTTCAGATTCTCGTAAGGGGTATCACAAATAATTGCTTCCAGATTTTTACCACCACGTTGATGAAAAAAATCGTCCAGACACGTCGTCGGTGTCATACCCAACACTGTTTCAATGTTGGAGCAACTCAAATCCGCATCCATAAGCACAACCCGCCAGCCCCGCCGTGCAATTTCCACAGCGGTATTTACCGAAAAGCAGGTCTTCCCCACGCCACCCTTACCACCCCCCACCACCAGAATCTCCGGCTGGGCGCTGGGTACTTGTTGTTCTTCTGTCAGGTACAAAGTGTTTACTCTGTTAAGGCAGCAATTTAGGCCCATACGGACAGCATAAGCTATAAATTACTTCCAGGTTTAAATAGGCACCCTATTGCTAGCCCATGCTATCGGCACCTTAGGCGGATCACACCTATCTCATTTAACCCATTGACTTTAGCACAAAACTGGATTCTGAGTCAATAATTAACAGTGTTATGAATCGCAACCATTGCCACATTTATTCAGCCCCCCCACACATGCTATACTACGGTCTTCTATCGCAACCCCATTCATACTAGAGGTTTGGCATGGCTGTAAAACGTTTTCCAGATTGGATCCGCCAACCGTGGCCTTCGGGCGCGGCATTCCGTGAGGTCAAGGATCTCATGGGCGATATGGATCTGCATACCGTCTGCCAGAGCGCACATTGCCCGAACCAGGCTGAATGTTGGGGACGGGGCACCGCTACCTTTATGGTGATGGGAAACACTTGCACACGCCACTGCACGTACTGTGCTGTGAATAGCGGGCAGCCCGGCCCCCTCGATCCCGAAGAGCCAACCAAGATTGCAGAAGCGGTGCATCGGCTGGGCCTCAAGCATACAGTCATCACTTCCGTTACCCGCGATGACTTGCCCGATGGTGGTGCGGACCATGTTGCCCGGACTATCGAGGCCATCCATGCACAGAACCCGGAATGCACGGTAGAAGCCCTGGTACAGGATTTCTGTGGTGCGGAAAAAGACATTGCACGCGTACTCCAGGCCAAACCAGAGATCTTCAGTCATAACATCGAGCTGGTGGAATCCCGGTTCCACACCATGCGGGATCGCCGTTTCACCTATCAGGGTTCTCTGGACGTACTGCGCATGGCGCGGGGTATGGGTGGACCTACAGTTATCAAATCCGCTTTTATGCTGGGTTGTGGTGAAACGGAGGAGGATGTACATAAAACCTTGCACGACCTACTGGACCACGGCTGTGATGCCGTGAGCATTGGGCAATACCTCCAACCCACACCGAAGCACGGGGATGTACACACGTTCATTCACCCTGATCAGTTTAAGACTTTCGAGGAAGTTGCCTACGCCATGGGCTTTGGCTTTGCCGTTGCAGGGCCTTTTGTGCGCAGCTCCTATCGTTCAGAAACACTACTGGAAGCCCCGGTTGCGAAAGCACGTCTGGGGCAGGCCGTGGAGCATAGTCATGGAATTTGAAGTTAAACTTCCCAGTCTGGGCGATGACGACGACGCAGTACAGGGCGGTATGGTCGCACTGTGGCTGGCCAAAGTAGGTGATTCGCTGGCAGCAGAAGATGACCTCATAGAAATTACAACGGACAAGGCGGCCTTTGTAGTACCCACACCAAAGGCGGGCAAAATTTTGCGTATCAATGTAAATGAAGGGGATGATGTGCGGGTGGGAGATGTGCTCTGTGTTTTGGAAATCGAATAATGATTTTGCAAGTAACTTCCTCGTTCCCAAGCTCTGCTTGGGAATGCATACACCGAGGCTCTGCCTCGGAGAATACAAGCGTTCAACCGAGACTAATACGCTTTGGTCCCAACTTGGGCGAGGATTCATTACGCGGAGATTCCCGCCTTCGCGGGAATGACAGGAATCAAGAGAAAGTGAGACTCAAATGGCTTTAGGTGTTGGAATTATTGGTGCAGGCACCGTTGGCGGTGGTGTCATCGAAACACTGCTGGGGAATGCGGGCGTTATTGCCGAAAAGACCGGGGCCGAAGTGGTGCTCAAGCATGTTGCCGATCTGAATGTTGAGGCTTTTAATGCTTTCAATCTGGATGGTGTTACCATTGGCAGTGATGCCAATGCCCTCATTAACGATCCGGAAGTCGATGTGGTCTGTGAGCTCATCGGTGGCGAAGAGCCTGCTCGGACATTCATCCTTAATGCACTCAATGCAAAGAAGCATGTAGCCACGGCCAACAAAATGCTGATGGCACTCCACGGTGAAGAGCTTAATAAAGCTGCCATCGACAACGGTGTGGAATTGCGTTATGAAGCTGCTGTGGCGGGCACCATACCCATCATCAAGGCGATTCGCGAGTCTCTGGCTTCAAACAACATCAAGGGCATCTACGGTATTCTCAACGGCACCTGTAATTACATCCTCACCCGCATGTCTCTGGAAGGTCTCGAATTCAGCGATGTGCTGGATCAGGCTGTTGCGCTCGGCTTTGCCGAGACCCCGCCAGACCTGGATGTTGAAGGTTATGACACGGCACACAAATGCCAGATTCTTGCATCACTGGCCTATTCCAGCCCCGTCAAATTCGAGGACATCCATATTGAAGGGGTGACCAAAGTCACCCACAGCGACGTGGCGTATGCCAAAGAAATGGGCTATCAAATTAAGCTCCTCGCGGTAATCCGCAAGAAAGACGGTGCAATCGACGCGCGGGTACACCCCACGCTCATCCCCGATAAGCACCTGCTCAACTCCGTCAAATACGAGTTTAATGCCGTCTATATAGAGAGCGACATTGCCGATGCGACCCTCTACTACGGTCGTGGTGCGGGTAAACTCCCCACTGCAAGTGCCGTGGTTTCGGATATCGTGGACATCGCCACCCGCGAAGGTGCAAAGCCCCTACCCCCTTTCCGCTATAGCCAGACGCTGCCTGTGCGTAAGATTGGTCTGTTGCAAAGTCGCTACTACCTGCGCCTGACCACCGAAGACCATCCTGGCGTGCTGGGCAAGATTTGCTCTATCCTGGGTGAACACAAGGTAAATATCGCCTCCTGCCTCCAAAAAGAAGAAGGCGAAAACACCCCCGCCCATGTCATCATCATGACCCACATTTCTCAGGAGAGCGACGTGGTCGCTGCTCTTGAAGCCATAGACCAGAATGATTTTATTACTGAAGCCAGCCAGGTGCTCCGCGTACTGTAGCGCATCCGGCAACCCGAAAGACCCACCAGGAGATTCGACCCATGCGTAACGAGGGACTTATCAATCGCTACCGTGAATACATGCCCGTCACGGAAAATACCCGTATCATCACTTTGAATGAAGGGTCCACACCACTCATCCCTGCCTACAACCTCAGTGCAGCCATTCACCCCAAACTGGAAATCTGGCTCAAGTACGAAGGTCTGAATCCTACAGGTTCCTTCAAGGACCGGGGTATGACCATGGCCATCACCAAGGCCGTGGAAGAAGGCTATGAAGCCGTCATGTGTGCTTCCACCGGGAACACCTCCGCGTCCGCAGCAGCCTATGCCGCGCGTGCCGGAATCCGGTGTGCTGTACTTATCCCCGAGGGAAAGATCGCGCTGGGCAAACTATCGCAGGCCATGATTCATGGGGCCAAAGTCATCCAGATAAAAGGCAACTTTGACG
>CALAXS010000809.1 GCA_937895305.1 uncultured bacterium | reverse complement strand
GGTAGGGCACGTGATAGAGATAGCCCTGCTTGGGACTCTTGGTTCGCACAGGAAAAATGGTACCTTCATTGATGACCCCACCCCCCTTTAGCGCTACACGCTGGCAGTCATGGGAATCAATGGGAAACGAGGAAATGACGATGGGATCCGCCTTCGCCGGTTCCTCCAAAATATCCTTCTGGCTGAGCACATACATCCCTTTCATACGTCGCCCTTCGCGTACATAGAGGGCCGGAGGGAAATGGTCATAGTCGGCAAACTCATCTTTGCACAAGCCCAATTTCGCATACTTTTTTTGAGTAGCTTTGGGCACCGCAGGGTCCGTAGTGAGAAAGTGGTAGAGCTCCAGCGTATATTGTTTATGGGCTTCCCATATTTTAGCCCTCGTTGCTGCATCGCCTTCGCTCCAGCCATTGGCACCACCCACCAGACCCAGTGAGAACTGACCACCAATGGAATTATTCCCGTCAAATTTATTGCCCGGTATAGGGTACATGTCGAAGCCCACTTGCCCACCGGATTGAAGGTATCGCCGCATAATTTCAAAACGTGCAGGATCATAGTGTGCAGGCTTTGGAAAGGGTACGCGATTCTTTGGGTCATCTGTCAGGCAGAGTCGAAAGCTATAGGTCATCACATTGGCATCACCATCCTCCTCGGCGCCAGCATCATCCGTGGTGAGTAGTGGCAGCAAATTTCCCGCATCATCAAAACCATTGATGTCCATCTTTGTCTTGGGATATTGCTTCCCCGCCAGGGACTCGCCATATTCAGCACGGCCTTCACGACCAATGGTCCAACCCACGTCCGCTGCAGCCATGAGATCACCTTCATAGGTCCCATCTACGAATGTCTTGGCAGTGAAGGTGCCCTGGTCTGTTATCAACGCAGTGATACGTGCACCTGTTTTTGTCACTGACAGGAGGGAATGATTGGTCAATACTTCGACTTTCGCCTCGTCCAGCATGGCCAGCGTTACCCGCATGGCCACATGGGGCTCGTACGTCCATATTGCATGGTCCTTCACGCTCACCGTATAGGGCAATTTGATGCCACGATCGGCGTAATCCTGCTCAATGCGCGTATGCCACTTGTCGAAGAGCCCCATGACTGTGCTGCGATCACACTGATTCGAATCACTGTGACTCAGGCCACCCGTATTTACTGCACCTACATGGTCGGTTGGTTCTAGAAGAATAACCGATGCGCCTTCGCGGGCAGCGGCGATAGCAGCGCAATACCCGCCGGGTGTAGCGCCATAGACTATAACGTCCGCTTCATTCGCAGCACTGGCCGGAAAAACAATAATTGCAGAAAGAACTATGAACGCTGTCAAAAAAAGGAATGGGGAATATTTCATGAATCCTAATCCAACGGTTTCACACGAATACTACGATACTCGATCCAGGTATCTTCGGCAGCACTATGGGAGTCCTGCACACCGACGTAGCCTGTGTGGGACTTGTCCTTGTTGCCTTCGCTCCTGGACTGGTCAAAGGTATTGATCAGCTTGCCATCGATCTTTACGGTAATCACATCGCCCTTGCATGTGATCTCGTACATGCGCCATTGTTCCGGTGTTTCGTCGGGCCGGGGCTTTACCGAAGAATAGCCATAGATAGACCCCGTGCAATGGGCATCATCCCGTGGCGGTTGCTCGTTGGAAATTTGCACTTCATAGCCCTGGGTCCAGGGGTCACCACAATCAGGTGTACGCAGAAACACACCACTATTCCCCTTGGGCGACACACGCCACTCTACCTCCATCACAAAATCGGTGAACGTACGTCCCTTATAAAAGGCCACTTCCCCCCCACCTTTATATTCGCAGCGAATGATACCATCCTGGACTTTGAAACCGGACGTGTTTTTATAAATATGCCAGCCTTCCAAATCCTTCCCGTTAAAGATTGGAATAAAACCATCCTTGTCCGCTGTGGGCACTTCGGCCCAGGCCGAAGACACGGCCAACATAACAACCATCATGGTCAACATTGTTTGCTTAATCACAGATTTGATCCCCTTTATTCTTTCGTTTCCGATTGGATGTAGTCCAATAAAACCGACACATTCGATACCACCTGGCGCACTTCAAAGAGCGGTACGGAAGGGTCGGTGCCCTGGGTCTCGTATTCCTCCAGCTCTTTGGCGTTGGCCTTACGCAACCATAGGCCACCGTCATCCTGCTGCTGAATAATCTCCATGGATTTATCCCGAAGGGTATCCAAATTGGGCGAAGAAACCTTGCTGCGCTGTTTTCGCAGGGCCTCAACACTCTCCGTCGCAATCAGTTCCAACGCTGCTTTCGCGTCTTGTGGATACCAATTCCCCTGCCAGCTATAGCCTTCCGTCGCCTTGTTAAAATCATAAACTTTCACCGCCATGTCCCGCCGTCCATAGACCGGCGTCTGGGTATCCGGTTCATAGAGACGCGCCCACTTCCCATTGGGCAGCTTGTGGGTGTCGTACCATTCAATGGCCCGACGTAGCGAATCGAGATACCGCGCATCTTCAAATTCCAAATACAACACGACCAGCGTGTCACACACCCCCAGACTCTCCCCGGCGGCATAACCCGGTGGCTCAAACTTCCGTGCCCAGGCGGGTTCCAGCGTGTCCGGGTCATACTGCTGCGCCCAGATAGCCTCACCCGCACCGCCCTGTAACTTCAGGATGGCCTCTCCCCCACGTTTCGCCGCATCCAGGTACCGTGTTTCACCCGTTTCTTTGTGCAGCAACAACAGACTGGCAATCACATTTCTGAATACATTGTCGTTAAAAGTAATGCAACGACTATAGCCCGAATCCGGCGTAGGGTAATACTGGGTCCATCCCCCACAGGCATGTTGTGAACTTATGAGAAAATCACCCACACCATGGACATCTGCCAGGTCCTCCGCCTTGCCCGTGTGCTTCCAGTAATTCAGAAAAAAGCGCAATGCGGACGTCGTCGTATCATCATCATAGGTGCCCCGCTTCGGTCGTTTACCCTCCGGTGCGGCCTCATGGGGAAAGCCGCCTTCCGCCGTTTGAATCTTTTGCAGTGTTCTCTTCGCCCGCGTTGCCGCGTCAAAATACTTCGGCTCGCGCAACACCTTTGCAGCATGTATCAGTAGATCGCCCATGGTCGGCGTCGAAGCAGGTTGCACCGTGATCCAGTCCTTCGGAATAGGCCGATACTCTCCCCACATAAACGAACCGGCCAGCGGATACTTCATGCCCCAGCCCCCGGTCGCCTCCTGGAGCACCACCATGGCATCCAGGGCTTCTTGCGCGGATGCTGATGCTACATCGGTGTCCGCAGAAACAGGAACAGCTATAAGAAAAAATACCAGCGAGGCGCTTATCAATAATCTATACATACCATGACTCCCCAAAAATATTCATGGTAGATGGACCACACACAAGAGTCAATAAAATGGTAGTGTTACATTTCCATTTGTCATTCCTGCGAAGGCAGGAATCTCCCCAACGGTATCCTAGCCCTCCAGTCGGAGCGCAATTCTGATATACGTCCTCCCCGTCTTTCTCACGATGACGGGGACCTAGTGGTGTGATTTACGCAGATGGATCATTATTCATAGCAATTCTTGCTCGC
>CALAXS010000808.1 GCA_937895305.1 uncultured bacterium | reverse complement strand
GCTGGTCCCCATTTAACCGTGCTTTTCAGATAGAGCCTGCCAAGCCCTATTACCTGCAACCAATGGTAGTCAATAGACTTAGACTAAAGTGTCCCCTATAGAAAGCGCCCGTTTCGTTTGACTGCCTCCCCTGAATATGCTACACTTCGGTTGCTATTAGCACTCAAATTTAACGAGTGCTAATTACCCGAAAAGGTGTCCATGGAGACAAAACCGGAACTATCGGAACGCGAGCAACAGGTACTCCACGCTGTGGTGTACTCGTATATCACCACGGCTGAAGCTGTTGGTTCACGTAATGTAGTGAAGCGTTTTGAAATGGAAGTCAGCCCGGCAACCGTCCGCAATACAATGGCGGATTTGGAAGAAGCGGGCTATCTCCAACAGCTCCACACCAGTTCCGGGCGCGTACCCACCGAAATGGGCTACCGCTACTACGTGGACTACCTGATGCGGGTACATAAACTCACCCTCGAAGAACGGGATCGTATCGAGCGGGAGTTTGAATCAAAATTGAATGACACCGACGAAGTGCTGCGACAAACCAGCCACTTGCTCGCCATGGTGACGAATCAGGCAGGTCTTGCACAGGCACCCGCTGAAGGCGCAGCGACCGTCCGCCATATAGGCTTTATGCTGTTGAGTTCCCAACGCGTGGCCCTCTTGATTGCCGATGATCTGGGACAGGTACACACAGTACCGGTTCAGGTAGAGAAGGCCATTACCATGGACGCGCTCAATACCTTGAGTCGATTTTTGAATGATCATCTTCATGGTATCCCATTGGATGATCTGGAAAAGCAAGTTGAGTCCAAGTTACGCCAGTTCTTTGATGAACAGCGTATACTGGCGGAACAGGCACTCATGATGCTCAAGCAATTGCCCGCACACCGGGGTAGTCAACTGTATCTGGATGGCGCATCGCAACTCTTCCAACAACCCGAATTTCAAAACGTGCAAAAAGCGCGTGAAATCATTGGGCTACTGGAAGAACGGGAACGGCTGATGGAACTGCTTACAACGGCTGCAGGCGGCCTCGACCCGAGTCAGGGTGCTGTCATGATTGGCAGCGAAGGTTCAGGCCTGGAAGGCTTGAGTGTGGTCACGGCTCCCTACAAAATTGACGGCAAACATGCCGGCCTTATCGGGATTCTGGGTCCACGGCGCATGCCTTATTCTCACCTCACCAGTGTGGTGGATTACACCGCAGAACTCGTCGGTAAAATACTAACCCGTTTTTCACAATAACGCCTTCAGGGCGAATACGAACCATGAATCAAGTGTAGGATAACAATGACTATCGAAGAGACAACAGAACAGGACGCGCAACCGGAAGCTGAGCCCGAAGTAAATGCAGAGGCTACTGAAGAAGTAACGCCCGTTTTGGAAGACGAAACGGAAGATGCGGATGCCTCAGAAACAACGGCAGAAGATGAAGCGGATGCCACAGAATTCGATCTGAAAAAGGCCAGTGTTGAAGCAGAACAGTTAAGAGACCAATTGCTTCGGGCACGTGCAGAGTTCGATAACTATCGAAAGCGTACCGCGAAAGACATGACCCGAATCCGCGAGACTGCGGCAGAGGATCTGATTAAGTCTGTGCTACCGGCTATCGACAATCTCGAACGCGCACTGGAGCACGTGGAAGACAAGTCCGACGGCCTTGCCCAAGGGGTAGAAATGGTGCTCAAACAGCTTTGCGACGCACTGGCGCAAAAAGGGCTGGAACCCATATTGAGCCTTGGGGAATCCTTTGATCCCAATGTGCACGAAGCCCTGGCACAACAGCCTTCGGACGAAGCGCCCGAAGGGACCATTATTCAGGAATATCAGCGTGGCTATACGCTGGGCGGTTTTATCCTGCGTCCAGCGCAAGTAATCGTAAGTAGCGGTCCAGTCGAAGCACCAGACGACGACACGACCGAAACCCATACAGAAGAAACAACCGAGACAACAGAAACAACTGAATAGCATTCAGCACTTGTTCGGAGGAAAGACAATATGAGTAAAGTAATTGGCATTGATTTAGGAACCACCAACTCCTGCGTGGCCGTTATGGAAGGTGGTGAGCCCACCGTTATCGCAAACGCTGAAGGCGCACGGACCACCCCGTCCATCGTGGCCTTCACCAAAGATGGTGAGCGCCTTGTGGGTGCTGCGGCCAAACGACAGGCCGTCACCAACCCCATTAACACCATCTTTTCGGTGAAACGTTTTATGGGACGTCGCCACGACGAAGTGAGTGACGAAGAAAAAATCGTCCCCTATACCGTTGGCGAAACCTCCTCTGGCGACTGCCAGATCGAAGTTAGCGGCAAGAGCTATCGCCCACCGGAAATTTCGGCAATGACCCTGCAAAAGATGAAAGAAACAGCCGAATCCTATCTGGGTGCAAAAGTAACCCAGGCTGTG
>CALAXS010000807.1 GCA_937895305.1 uncultured bacterium | reverse complement strand
GTACCCTTGCCTTCATTAACCACATCAAAATCCACATGGGCATATTTCCGAATGCCGTCTTGAAGGAGCTTCGTCTGTGCGTCATAGTCATGGCAACATCCGCCAGTGATGATGAGTGCCTTGATGGGTTTAACTTCTTGTGCACTTACGGCATTGGTGTGGCAAGAAATCGCCATCAAAATAGCAACAATCCCAATAACAGAGGTGCATGTATTTTTGAATACGAATCGCTTGGTGACTATTATCATGGTTTATCCTTGGTTAATGAGGCATTGATATTCTATCTATACTATAGTGCCGGGATTTGATGGGGCAAACTTTTTGGGGAGTTGCAGGGTCGATTGGGGAATTGGCCAAATTCAATTGACACTGTGTGGGGTGGGGGCTATACAATCGATATATAGCAACGTGAGGGAGTAATCACATGAAAACGAAAATCACAGAAATGTTTGGCATTGAACATCCTATCATTCAGGGCGGGATGCATAATGTGGGCTACGCAGAGATGGCGGCGGCAGTCTCCAATGCAGGAGCACTGGGGATTATTACCGGGCTCACGCTGGCAACGCCAGAGGCTCTCGCGAAAGAAATCGCGCGGTGCCACGAAATGACCGACAAGCCGTTTGGGGTGAACCTGACCTTTTTACCCATGTTCACACAACCCCCGTACCCGGAATTTATTCAGGTGATTATCGAAGGGGGTATAAAGGCGGTAGAAACGGCGGGACGAAATCCGGAGCAGTACATGCCCCAATTAAAGGCGGCGGGTATCAAGGTGATTCATAAGTGTACGTCGGTACGTCATGCACTGAAGGCGGAAAAAATCGGCTGTGATGCGGTCAGTGTGGATGGCTTTGAGTGTGCCGGACATCCGGGTGAAGATGATGTCCCCAATATGATTCTGCTGCCCTGTGCTGCGGATAAATTGAGTATACCCTTCGTGGCTTCGGGTGGCATGGCCGATGGGCGGAGTCTGGTGGCATCGCTGGCTATGGGTGCAGAAGGTATCAATATGGGCACGCGGTTTATTGCGACCAAGGAAGCGCCCGTTCATGAAAATATTAAGCAAGCGTTGCTGGATGCAGATGAATTGTCGACACGACTCATCATGCGACCGCTACGGAATACGGAGCGTGTGCTGAATAATGCAACGGTTGAAAAAATCCTTGCTATAGAAGCGGAGAAGGGCGAGGACCTGGCCATTAATGATATATATCCACTGGTGGCAGGGGAGCAGAACAAGAAGGTCTTGCAGGAAGGTGACTTGGATGCAGGTGCCTGGAGTTGCGGCATGGTCGCAGGGCTGATTCACGACATCCCCACATGCAAAGAGCTGGTGGATCGGATTATGGCGGAAGCGGAAGAGATTATTCAGCAGCGCCTGGAAGGGTTCCTGGCGAATTAGAGGGTCAGCACCATGACGAATGTCGAACAACTTGAACTGCTTTATGAAATTTTCGACGCTTCGTTGCCACGTCTTGCACCAGGGGACACGGCATCGACGGGTAAGGCGCTGGATTATGCATTGAAAGCGTTGGGGAGGAGTGATGGGCTACAGGTATTGGACCTGGGCTGCGGGAATGGGGCCTCGACCCTGGAGTTGGCAAGGCGTGGGATCGGCGCTATCACCGCTGTGGATAATCATGGGCCCTTTTTAGAAGAGTTACTAAAGCGGGCAAAGGGTGCTGACGTAGCGGATCGTATCCAGACGCTGGAAGCGGATATGGCGACCATAGCGTTTGATGTTGGGGACTATGATCTTATCTGGTCAGAAGGTTCCATGTATAACATGGGGGTCGAAGCGGGGCTGAAACATTTTCGGGCAGGTTTGAAGCCGGATGGTGTTATGGCTTTGTCTGAATTGTGCTGGATGAAAGAGGAAGTGCCAGCAACATGTCGGGAATTCTTTATGGCTGAATATCCTCCTATGCAGGATGTTCCCGCGAACCTGCGCATGATGGAATCGTGTGGATACACTGTCCTGGAAACTTCTACCCTGCCGGAGTCTGCCTGGTGGCTGGACTATTATTTGCCCCTGGAAAGTCGCCTCGCCACCTTGCAGGAAAAGTATGCTGGTGACGAGGATCGTATGGGGGTGCTGGCTACGGTGGCACAAGAGATAGCCATGTATAGAGGCAATTCGGATTATTATGGTTATGTATTCTATGTCTTGCAGGTGTGAAATTTGTATGATTAATTTGTTTCCGGTATAGACGAACAACAACGGGGAGCATGTAACGATGGTTAAGTTTTCTATCCGATTATTATTGGGGGTGCTGCTTGTGACCGGTACAGCTTCGGCGGAGTGGGCGGTGGTAGAGGGGCAAATGCTGACACCCTATGCCAAGGATGTGTCTCCAGATAAGGTCTTGCCAGAATATCCACGTCCCCAGATGGTGCGTAAAGATTGGATGAGCCTCAACGGTCTCTGGGACTATGCGATTGTACCGCAGGATGCTGCGCGTCCGGATGAATATGACGGCAAGATTCTGGTGCCATTCCCGGTAGAATCGGCCCTGTCTGGGGTGAAGAAGTTTGTAGGTAAAGATAATCGGTTGTGGTATACCCATGATTTTGAGCTACCTGCGGATTGGCCTGAGCAGCGCGTGCTCTTGCACTTTGGTGCGGTAGATTGGGAATGCACGGTCTGGGTAAATGGTACACCAGTGGGTAATCATAAGGGCGGGTATGACCCGTTTACCTTTGATATTACTCAAGCGTTAAAGTCCCGGGGGGGGACGCAGGAAATTCATGTCTCAGTCTGGGACCCCACCAGCGACAGTTACCAGGCCCTTGGCAAACAGGTCACAGATCCCAATGGTATCTGGTACACCTCGGTGACGGGTATCTGGCAGAGCGTCTGGTTGGAACCAGTTCCGAAGATTTACATTGCGGGTGTGAAATCGGTGCCGGATATTGATGCCGGGGTGTTGAACGTAACCGTAGATGCAGGTGGTGGCACAGTAAAGCTGGTGGCTCTGGACGGTGAAAAAGTGGTAGCTTCAGTTTCTGGCGCAGCAGGTGAAAAACTGGCGTTGTCCGTGCCCGATGCAAAACTTTGGTCACCGGACACCCCGTTTCTATATGATCTCAAGATTGAGTTGGTGGAGGGGGAGAAGGTAGTCGATTCTGTGGATAGTTATTTTGGTATGCGGAAAGTGTCGCTGGAGAAGGACGCGAAAGGCGTTAATCGTCTGTTTATGAACAACAAACCCCTGTTTCATTATGGTCCCCTTGATCAGGGCTGGTGGCCCGACGGCCTCTACACCGCAGCAACAGACGAGGCCCTACGGTATGATGTGCAAATCACCAAAGATTTCGGGTTTAACATGGCGCGTAAGCATGTGAAGGTGGAGCCAGCGCGCTGGTATTACCATTGCGATATGATTGGCCTCATGGTCTGGCAGGACATGCCCAATGGCGATGCACATATCGGCGGGGAACAGCCTGATTTAGAGCGCACACCTGAGTCGGAGGAACAGTATTACCAGGAGTGGGGAGCGATTATGGACAGCCTGGGCAATCATCCCAGTATTGTCATGTGGGTGCCCTTTAACGAGGGCTGGGGCCAGTTCGATACCAATATGGTGACCCAATGGACGAAAGACCGTGATCCCTCGCGGTTGGTGAACCAGGCCAGTGGCTGGACCGACCGGAAGGGCGGCCATGTCTATGACAAGCACAGCTATCCCGGCCCTGATATGTTTCCGCTGGAAGAAACCCGTGCCTCGGTCCTGGGCGAGTACGGAGGTCTCGGTTTACCTGTGGAGGGACATCTCTGGTGGGACAAGCGGAACTGGGGCTACCGCACCTACGAGACAAAAGAAGAATTGCAGGGGCATTATGCGGATCTTGTTACCGCATTGCGTCCCTTGATTGGCCAGGGACTCGCCGCAGCGGTCTATACCCAGACCACGGATGTGGAAGGTGAAGTGAATGGCCTGCTGACCTATGACCGGGAAATTGTCAAGATGGGCACGACGTGGTTAGCGGAACAAAATGCAAAAGTTTTTCTGCCCGCGCCCAAGATGATTAGCGTGGTGCCTACTTCGGAGGCAACACCCCAGACCTGGAAATACACCACGAAGCGTCCCAAGTCGGGCTGGCGTAAGGAGGACTTCGATGACAGTGACTGGGAGACGGGTCCAGGAGTCTTTGGTACGGAAGGCACACCCAATGCCAGGGTGGGCACGAAGTGGGATACGGATCGTATCTGGCTTCGCCGTACCTTTGAATGGCCAGCGGACATAGCGGGATTGCCACAGTTGCGCATTCACCATGATGAAGATACGGAAATCTATATCAATGGCGAACCTGCCTTGGCCCTGCGTGGTCACACCACAAATTACATGCAAAAGTCGATTAGCGCAGAGGCCCTTGCGACGCTACACCCTGGCACAAACACCATTGCAGTGCAGTGCCGCCAGCGAGAGGGTGGTCAATGTATCGATGTAGGGCTCGTGGTGTATGAGGATTAGGCCAAGAGAGAAGTGTAAGCCCAAATTCTTGTCATTCCTGTAGGTGTTCACTAAATCGCCGACAAAATTATTTCCAGAGCGCAGGTCCCCGTCTACACGGAGACTATGCTTTTATATAT
>CALAXS010000806.1 GCA_937895305.1 uncultured bacterium | reverse complement strand
CACTACGTTCGTGCCTCGCAATGACGTGAAATTTATTAACGTCGCTAAAGCCCCGTCATTGCGAGCCGAGAGGAACGAGGCGTGGCAATCACTTGATCCCATTGACTAAAACTGGGGATGCTTGAGCAGACAATGCATCAGGGTAGTTCGGGCTGTTCAGGGTCTGCTATATTGCTGCATCAACCTTAAAGAGCCTGTAGCAAGTATAGAAGGACGACTCAATGTATAGCAGAACATTTATAGTGGTGTCGGCAATGTGCCTGGTTTTGATTTCTTTACCTGCGTTTGCTGCACAACGTCCTGTACCACCGACCCGTGATGCTGACACGCCCGGCTATGTCCAGGCGACGGTGTTGCCGGATGGGGCTATTCCGCCTGTTGATAGTGTTGGCAATTTTATCGTCGGGCCGACACACCCCGCAGCACCCGAAATGAAAGTACAGGAGGGTGTCCCTCAGGGCATGGTGCATGAACTGACCCTGCAATCTACGGACAGTAAAATTTACCCCGGTATTGCGCGGGAGAAGGATACCTTCGGAACGGTTGACCCCACGGATCCCGTTAAGTTGGTGGTGACCACCAGCCATCCTGCACCTTACACGCGCAAGGTGACGGTCTATGTCCCCAAACAATACGTCCCCGGAACGGTGGCTCCCTTCATTGTTGGTGCGGATGGACCAGATAACGCGCTCTTCACCGTGCTGGATAATCTCATTGCCCGGGGTCGTGTTCCGACCATGATCGCAATCTCCATCGGCAATGGGAGTGGCGATGCACAAGGCAGTCAACGGGGGTTGGAATATGACACCATGTCTGGTCTCTATGCTGAATTTGTGGAGACCGAAGTACTACCCCTGGTTGAGGCGCAGTGCACGGTTAAGTTAAGCAAGGACCCTGAAGCCCGTGCGACAATGGGGTGTAGTTCTGGTGCATCCTGCGCCATGAATATGGCGTGGTACCGCCCGGACCTCTATCATCGTGTACTCAGTTTCTCGGGTACCTTTGTAAATCAGCAATGGCCCTACAATCCCGAGACACCCCATGGTGCCTGGGGATTCCATGAAAGTATCATCCCGGACAGTCCCATGAAGCCGCTGCGTATCTGGATGTCTGTTGGTGACCGTGACCTGCTGAATCCGAACGTCCAGCGCGATGATATGCACGACTGGGTTCTTGCCAACGAGCGCATGGCCAGGGTGCTGGCGGAGAAGGGATACCCGTATCAATTCAGTTTTGTACAAAACGCGGGTCACTGCGACCGGGCTATGAAGGCCCAGCTATTACCGCAGGCACTGGAGTATATCTGGCAAGGGTACCCTGACCCGGGCGCGAAATAGTTCGCCTTTTCAATTCACGAACTTTGGGAGCGATGCTGTTAAAATTGGCTGATGTCGCGACCAAACAGAAAGGTGCGAATCCAGTCAAAGAGGACCAGGGTTTTGTTTTTCCAGCTCATGAGTTTGGTCAGGTAGGCTGAGCGCCAAAAGATAAAAGTGGTGAATCCCTTACCCTTTATTTTACTCGTTTCGGCCAGAGCTTTTTTGTTGCCGATGTAGGCCATCATGCCCATGTGTTTATAGACAAAGGGCTGGGGGGGCTTTCCCAGAATTTCGGCATTGAGTACTTTAGCGAGGTGCTTGCCTTGTTGTTGGGCTACCTGAGCAGTCTGGGGCAGGGGTTCCTGTTGAGAGACAGCGCAATCACCAACAGCGTAGATATTTTGGGTGCCTATCGCCTTGAAATCCAGATCAACTTCCAGGCGACCGCGGTTCATGGGCAGGTTTAATGATTCAGCAAAGGGGGTCGGGCCGTTGCCTGTCGACCAAATCAGGAGTCCATAGCCTATGGACTCATCATCGTCCAGCATGACGGTATCCGATTTTACCTCTTTCACCATAGCCTTGGTACGTACCCGGATGTGCTGCCGGGCAAAGTGTTTCCGGGTATAGCTGCTGAGTTGTTTATCAAAAGCAGAGAGGATCTCTTCCTGCGCTTCAAGCAGGGTGATTTTTACATAGGGCATGAGGTCGGGGAACCATTTGCATAGATCTTCGTGGATGAAGTCGTCTAATTCTGCAGCAAACTCAACGCCGGTGGGGCCACCACCAACCACCACGAAATGCAGTAGCCATTCAAAATCGCGTACAGGCCGATCCGGCTTGCTGGCGCGTTCAAAGCACTGAATTACATCGTGACGAATTTTGCGTGCATCGGAAGTCTCTTTCAGGAATGTTGCATGCTCTGTCACACCGGGTATGTTATAGGTGTTGCTGAGTGCGCCTACACCGATGATGAGCTTGTCGTACTTCACAACGAAGGGGGTTTGCTTGAATTTACCTTCACAATAGGCCACAGAATTCTCGGTATCAATGCGAACACCATAGCCCTGGTGGAAACGAATCCCCTTTCGGGCGGTACGGATAGGCTCCATGATGCTGCGGAATTCCAGAGTACCTACGGTAGTGCTGGGCAGAAGGGGTGTGAAGAGAAAATAATTCCTCGGACTCACAATGATTACATTGTACCGTTTAACATCAACGTTCTTAATAAAACTGAATGCGGCAAACCCGGTGCCAAGAATCAGTACTGTCGGTCGCGTATCGGCCATAAATCCCTCTATTTACCGTTAGGTAGGTTTCTTTAGGCTAAGTATACCAAAAAACGGAAGCCTTTACCAAAGGAAGGATTGCCGACCCAAGTCATTGCCTGTTATGTATCTATGTGGCTCTGAAGCCTTGAATTCCCCCTGTGTTCAGTACAACAATGAGGCGCAGTTTTGAGGTCAGGATTGTTCTGCGATGTTCCCTGAATCCAATGCAAAGGCAAAACCCCATGAAAACACAGTATAGAGCATTGGCCTATCTTATTATGGGCAGTGTGGTTTTTTCGCTGGCGTTTGGGGTCGCATGGAATTATCTTCACAGTGTTGAGGGTAAGCAAAGTTATCTGAAGCAATACTATGCTCCAGCGGTGATGATTGCGCAGGGTAAAGGCTTCGTAAATCCTGACCTTGCACAGGCTCCCGCAATCAACGAATTTATCCGCATGCAGACGGACAGTC
The DNA here is from genome assembly GCA_937895305.1 of uncultured bacterium. Classification (GTDB taxonomy): domain Bacteria; phylum Hydrogenedentota; class Hydrogenedentia; order Hydrogenedentales; family JAEUWI01; genus CALAXS01. The sequence continues at coordinate 1,534 of CALAXS010000806.1, read as the reverse complement.
TGGACCCATCACAGATTCCTGATGAACTGCACTTGTTGCCCCTGTCGCAATACCAGCTTCTCCATCGACACTCCATGTACGTCATGGGTTGGACCTGGTGGTTCTTTGGATTGCATTGGGACTCCATTTATTATCTTCAAGCCTTGTTATTTGCATTGAGTACTGTTGCGCTGTTAGCACTTTTTTCTCAATTTTTACCCGGGTGGATGAGCTTTTTATTTACCCTGTTTATGATCTGGTCGCCCTTACAATTGTATGCCATTGCTGATTTTCGCGATTACAGTAAGGCACCCTTCCTATTGGGTACATTGGCGCTCATGGCTTTTCTTCTTGTGCGTGAGCGAAAATTTTCCGTTGCGTTAAGTGTCGCAGTGCTGGTCGGGATTATTCTGGGGGTTGGCATGGGTTTCCGGCAGGATTTGCTCATTTGTATTCCCCTCTATGTTGCCCAGCTTCTCCTTTTTTACCCGGCTGCTATACGGCAAAGCTGGAAAATACGTGTGTTGCTCATAGTTGTTCTGGTTTCGGCCTGGGGACTTTGTGCTGCTCCCCTGTTTAGCACTATGAAAAATGGCACCAGCAGCTATCATTTCATTGTGCAGGGCATGGCCTCCAATTTTAATCGCGATCTACAGCTGGGTGGTGCGGCGTATCAGCTTTTGGATGAATATAGTGATGAGCGTGCCCACACCATGATTAGTGCTTATGCCCATCACGGCATGGAAATGCCGCAAGGCCCAGCCTATTGGACCAATGCCTATGACCGTGCAGGTGCCGCCTTTGCCATGGATGTTTACATGCTCATGCCTGCTGATGAATTTATCCGGGGACTAGCAGCGACCAATGACCTATTAAATCGCGCACCCTTTGTGCTTGAGCGTAATTCAGGCCCTGTGTTTGTGCAGGGTCCATTGATAGACCGATTGCTTCAATGGCGTTGGGGCTGGCTGGGGTGGATCTATAATCGCGGACTGTATATTGGTGTACTTGCTTTCCTTATGCTCGCATACATCAATGTGCGGTGGGCCTTTGCCGCACTTTTCACTACGCTGTATCTTTGTGCCTATCAACAATTCCAGTTTAATGTGCGACACTACTTTTTCCTCGAATGGATTCCCTGGCTTTGTCTTGTCCTGGTGATTTATTTTTCCTTTCGTGGCGTTCTTTTATGGATTAAAGTAAAAAGGAAGACTGTCACTGAGGCAGAAGGGGAGCACCTTTTCAGTTCAGTACGACTTCGTTGTATAAAGACAAGCCTGGCAACTGTTTTTGTCTTGGCAGTTTTTATGCTGGTCTGGGTACTCACTACCTTAATCCAGAATATTAACGTTGGCACACACTTGCAACGCTATGCCCAGGCGAAGCGAAGTGTTTTACAGGGAAAAGTGACTGCTATCAATAATGTCCCTGTTATCGAAGTGCTCGATTTCCTGAATCCGGATACTGTCACCGAATATGAAAAAAATATTCGCGTACAGACGGGTATGCTGGTAGCGGAACTCAGAACAGAGGCCTACCCATACACCGTGGAGCT